>JAYTLK010000096.1:0-13964 GCA_043729515.1 Herminiimonas sp. | reverse complement strand
TTCGCCGGCACGGCAGTCGACATGATGGTGGTGATGCAGGAAATCGGACGCGGCCTGGTGATCGAGCCGTATTTTGCGACCGTGCTCGGCGCGCAGTTCCTGAAACTGGCCGGCGGCAAGGACGACCTGCTGGAGCAGGTCGGCGCCGGCAGCCTGAAGCTGGCTTGCGCGATCGGTGAAAAACAGGCGCGTCACGAACTCAGCGACATAGCGACCTCCGCCACGGCTCAGGGCGATGGCTTCACGTTGAATGGAACGAAGACAGTCGTGATCCATGGCGGCCAGGCAGGCATGCTGATCGTCTCGGCACGCAGCAGCGGCGCGCAGCGTGACACTGCCGGAATTTCGCTCTTCGTCGTGCCAGCCGATGCACCGGGCGTCACGCGGCGCGATTACCGCACCATCGACAGCCAGCACGCCGCCGATATCCGCTTCGAGGACGTGCAGGTCCCTGCCAGCGCATTGCTGGGCACGGCCGGCGCCGGCTGGGACATCCTGGAAGCCGCCACCGACTACGGCATTGCGTTGCTGTGCGCAGAAGCACTGGGCGCAATGGAAGCCTTGAACGCTGCAACCCTCGACTACCTGAAAACCCGCCAGCAGTTCGGCGTGCCGATCGGTAAATTCCAGGCGCTGCAGCACCGCATGGCAGAGATGTTCATGCAGCTGGAGCAGGCACGTTCGATGGCCACCCTTGCCGCGGTCAAGGTCGGCTCGGTCGATGCGAACGAACGCCGCCGCACGGCATCTGCCGCCAAGGCCCGCATCGGCCAGGCGTTGAAATTCATCGGGCAGCAGGCGGTGCAACTGCATGGCGGCATGGGCGTGACCAACGAGCTGCCAGCGGCGCACCACTTCAAGCGGCTGACGATGATCGAATTGACCCTGGGCGACACAGACCATCATCTGGCACGCTTTGCGGCGCAGCCGGGTTTCCGCAAGGCGGCCTGATAGCGGCATCGGACACGACGCACCACGCACCTCGCATCACGCATCACGCACCACGCACCACGTAACCGCAGATCGCTGCCAGGAGAAACAATGGCCCAGTACAAATGGTATTTCGAGGACCTGGTGGTCGGCCAGACCATCCCTGTCGGCAGTCGCACCGTGACGGAAGAGGAGATACATGCCTTCGCCGTGGCGTTCGATCCGCAGCCGTTCCATGTGGACCACGAGGCAGCCGCCAGGTCGATCTACGGCGGCGTCATTGCCAGCGGCTGGCATACCTGCAGCATGATGATGAAGCTGATGGTCGATAATTTCCTGAAGGAGGCAGCCAGTCTTGGCTCGCCAGGCGTCGATGAAATTCGCTGGCTCAAGCCAGTGCGCGCGGGCGACACACTCACCGTCAGCACGACTGCAACGGAAGCCAAGCCATCGGCCAGCAAGCCCGATCGCGGCGTGATCGCCACCGAGTGGCGTGCCGTGAACCAGCACGGCGATCTGGTGGCCACAGTGAAGGGAATGGGCATGTTCCTGCGGAGGCCGAATGCGTGAGATCGAATCCCTCGATGAACTGAAAACCCTGGTCGGCCAGGAAGTCGCCGTGTCGGACTGGGTCGAGATCACCCAGGAGCGGGTGAACCGATTTGCCGACGCCACCGGTGACCATCAGTGGATTCACCTCGATGTCGAGCGGGCCAGGCGGGAGTCGCCGTATGACACGACGATCGCGCACGGATTCCTGACCCTGTCGCTGCTGCCGATGTTTTTCGAGCAGACGCTGCACATGCGGGATGTGAAAATGGGCGTGAATTACGGTGCGAACAAGGTTCGTTTTCCGGCGCCGGTGCCGGTCGGCAGCCGGCTGAGGGCGCGGATGCTGTTGCAGTCCGTGGAGGATTTCAAGGGCGGCGCGCAGTTGGTGTGGCTGGTGACGATCGAACGCGAAGGCGGCGACAAGCCGGTCTGCGTGGTTGAATCGATCACCCGCCGATATACCTGAGCGTTTCAGCGTTTCGCATATTGCCCGGCACCGAACAAGGTGTCGCGCGCCTTGTCATCCGTAAGCGGCTTGCGCAAGTTCGCCAAGACCTCGACGCCTCGTTGAACGGCCGGACGCGCCGAAATTTCATCGAACCAGCGTTGCACATGCGGGAATTCGGCAAGTTCCACACCTTGGTTCTTGAACGAACGGGTCCACGGAAAAGTCGCGATGTCGGCGATGGTGTATTCGTCTCCCGCCAGGTAAGCAGATTCGCCGAGGCGCCGGTCCATCACGCCATAGAGGCGCTTTGCTTCGTTCGTATAACGGTTGACGGCGTACTCGATCTTTTCAGGTGCGTAAATACGAAAATGATGTGCCTGGCCGAGCATCGGACCGACGCCGCCCATCTGGAACATCAGCCATTGCAGCGTTGAAAATTTTTCCCGGTCGGATTCGCCCAGGAAGCGGCCGGTCTTCGATGCGAGATACAGCAGGATCGCACCCGATTCAAAGAGCGAGATTGGTTTGCCGTCAGGACCGTCGGCGTCGACGATGGCGGGAATCTTGTTGTTCGGTGAAATGGCCAGGAAGCTCGGCTTGAACTGGTCGCCGGCGCCGATGTCGATGTGATGCACGCGATACGGCAGGCCGCACTCTTCGAGCATGACATGCACCTTGTGGCCATTCGGTGTCGCGGTGGAGTAGACGTCGATCATGATGGGCCTCTTCTGTGGACGGGGAGTCGTTCGATTATGCAGAACTTCGCCATTCACTGCTGACGGCACAAGTAAACGGCAGCGGCCCACGGAGTCACCGCGGGCCGCCTGCATCTTGCGATGCAATCGATCAGGGCTGGCGTTGCAGCCGCTGCGTCGATCCTAGCTGCGGGTGATCGGCAGTTCGATTTCCTTGCCGGGGATCGTCATGTGCTTTGCCAGCTCCAGCTTCGCAACCGCGTTGCGATGCACTTCATCCGGACCGTCCGCCAGGCGCAGCGTGCGGTTGCCGGCCCACATCGAGGCCAGCGGAAAATCTTCCGACACACCGCCGGCGCCATGCGCCTGGATCGCCCAGTCGAGCACCTGTTGCGCGACATTCGGTGCCAGCACCTTGATCATCGCGATCTCGGCCTTCGCATGCTTGTTGCCGACCTTGTCCATCATGTAGGCGGTCTTCAATGTCAGCAGGCGCGCCGTATCGATCTGGATGCGCGACTCGGCGATCCGCTCGCGCCAGACACCTTGCTCCGAAATCCGCTTGCCGAACGCGACCCGCTCGTTCAAGCGCTTGCACATCAGTTCCAGCGCCCGCTCGGCCACGCCGATGGCGCGCATGCAGTGATGGATGCGGCCAGGTCCGAGACGGCCCTGGGCGATCTCGAAACCACGGCCTTCACCGAGCAGCAGGTTCGATGCCGGCACGCGCACGTTCTCATACAGGATTTCGCAATGACCATGCGGCGCATCGTCGTAGCCGAACACCGGCAGCGGACGCTTGATCGTCACGCCGGGTGTATCGGCCGGCACCAGGATCATCGATTGCTGGGAATGGCGCGACGCCTCCGGATCGGTCTTGCCCATCAAGATGAAAATCTTGCAGCGCGGGTCGCCGGCGCCGGAGATCCACCACTTGTGGCCGTTGATGACGTAATCATCGCCATCGCGCTCGATGCGGGTGGCGATATTCGTCGCGTCCGATGAGGCGACGGCAGGCTCGGTCATGGCAAAGGCCGAGCGGATCTCGCCGCGCAGCAAGGGTTCCAGCCATTGCGTCTTGTGTTCCTCGGTGCCGTAGCGCTCGATGGTTTCCATGTTGCCGGTGTCAGGCGCGCCACAATTGAAGACCTCCGGCGCCCAGCCGACCCGGCCCATTATCTCGCACAGCGGCGCATAGTCGAGGTTCGACAGGCCTTCGGGTGCGCGGGGCGACTTCGGCAGGAACAGGTTCCACAGCCCTTGCTCGCGCGCCTTTGGCTTGAGATCCTCGATCACCTGGGTCGGCAGCCAGCGGTTGCCCTTTTCGGTGCCGTTGCGGTTGATCTCGGCCTTGTAGGCTTTTTCATTCGGGTAGATGTGCTGGTCCATGAAGGCCAGCAGTCTTGCCTGCAATTCCTGGCAGCGTGCCGAATATTCGAATTCCATGTTGTCGTCTCCTCGTTGAATCGTGTTGGTGCGGATTGGCCAGGTTCGGTGCAGCTGTCGGCGCGTTCGGGCGCAATGCGCGCAGCGTCATTCAGCTGCGTTCGCCACTGGCATATTGCCAGCCCATCTCGGCCATCGGCCGCGCGGCCTGCCCGGACTTCAATGCTTCGGCACTGGCCGCAGTGCCGTCGACATAGCGTTTCATGATGCCCTGCAGGATGCCGGCCATGCGGAACATGTTGTACGCCAGATAAAACGCCATGTCTTCCTTGCGGATCGTGCGGCCGGTGCGTTCGCAATAGCGGGCGATGTATTCGGCTTCGGTGGGGATGCCCAGCGACGGCAGGTCGAGCCCGCCGATGCCGCGGAACTGGCCCTGCGGAATATGCCAGCTCATCAGGTGATAGGAAAAGTCCGCCAGCGGATGGCCGAGCGTCGACAATTCCCAGTCCAGGATGGCGACGATCTTCGGCTCGGTCGGGTGGAACATCATGTTGTCGAGGCGATAGTCACCATGCACGATGCTGGTCTCGTCGCCGGGCGGGATGTTCTTCGGAAGCCATTCGATGAGCTGATCCATCGCCGGAATGACTTCCGTTTCCGAGGCTTTGTACTGCTTGCTCCAGCGCTCGATCTGGCGGCCAAAATAATTGCCGGGTTTGCCATAGGAACCGAGGCCGATGGCGGCGTAGTCGACCGTGTGCAGTTGCGCGATGACGCGGTTCATTTCGTCGTAGTAGACGGCGCGCTCGGGCGGTGTCATGCCGGGCAGGGATTGATCCCACAAGACGCGGCCTTCCATGTATTGCATGATGTAGAAGGCGCGCCCGATCAGGGCCTCGTCGGTGCACAACGCAAACTGGCGCGGCACTGGAAAACCGGCCTTGTTCAGCGCATCCATGACGCGAAATTCGCGGTCGATGGCATGTGCCGACGGCAGCAGCATCGCCGCCGGGCCGGGCTTCGTTCGCAGGACATACTGCTGGCCACCGGCGCTGAGCTTGAAGGTCGGATTCGACTGGCCACCCTTGAATTGCGCGACCTCGAGCGATCCGGAAAAGCCTTCGACATGCGCGGCCATGTAACTCTGCAGCGCAGCGACATCGAACTTCTGCCGTTCCGATACGGGCTTGGTGCCCATGAATTCTTCGTACATCTCGTCTCCTGCCGCCGTGTTGTCGCCGTGTTGTATCCGGCCTCGTTTCATTCTACCGCATCGAAGCGTACGACCGTACTATTTTGACCTGCCGCAGCCTGCCGCTTCCGTCGTGCAGCCATCAGTCATGTCGATAGATCGGCGGGCGTTTCTCCAGAAATGCGCTGATGCCTTCCTGCGCATCGCGGTGATGCAGGCTTTCGACGAAGCTGTGTTTCTCAGCATCGAAATGCGCCAGCAGGCTGTTCTGCTGCGCCTCGGTGACCAGACCCTTGATGCGTTCTACTGCGTTCGGCGACAGGGCCGCGAGTTCGTCGGCCCAGGCCAGCGCGGCGTCCAGTGCGGTGCCATCGGCCACGATGCGGTTGACAAGCCCCAGCTGGTGCAGCCGCGGGGCCAGCACCGGCTTGCCTTCCATGAGGATTTCGGTTGCCAGCTGGCGCGGCAGGGCCTGCGACAGGAACCACGACCCGCCGCCATCTGGCGTCAGCCCGACCTTGACATACGCCATCACGAATTTTGCCGACTCGCCGGCCACGATCAGGTCGCATGCCAGCGCCAGCGAAAAACCGGCGCCTGCTGCCGCGCCCTCGACTGCGGCAATCACCGGTTTCGGGCAATCCCGCAGTGCTTCGATCCAGCGGTGCAGGTTGTCGATCGAATCGGCCTGTTCTGATTTCGGTCTGGCGCGGTTTTCCAGAAGGCGGTTCAAATTGCCGCCGGCGCAGAAGAAATTGTCGGCGCCGGTGAGGATCACGGCGCGGATCGCATCGTCGCGTTCGGCGGTGGTCAGGGTTTCGATCGCGGCGGCATACATGTCGGGATGCAGGGCGTTGCGCGCACCCGGATTGGACAGCGTGAGGATCAGGGTGGCGTCGCGGCGTGAGGCTTTCAGTTCGGCGGTCATGTCGGTCTTTTCGTGGATGGTCCGGGCGACGCTTCTACAGTTCGTCCGTCAGCAACGACAGGCCGAGGAGGGCGCGCCGCTTCAACCAGGGCGAGGCGCGATAGCGCGGATCGGCATAGAGCTCGTTCATGCTTTCCAACACCGTCAGGATGCGCTTCGGACCGTAGGCGTCGCCCATGGCCAACGGTCCTTGCGGATAACCGAGGCCTAGGGTGACGGCCAGGTCGATGTCGGCCGGGCTGGCGATGCGCTGCTGCGCGATGTCGCAACCGATGTTGACGATGGTGGCGATCACGCGCGGGCTGACGAACCCGGCGGAGTCTCGGATGAACGACACCGGCACGCCATCGGCGCCGAACAAACCATGTGCGGCTTCGCGCATCGCGGGCGACGTGGCCGGGGTGGTCATCAGCGTGCGACGTTTCGACAATGGCGTGAACAGGTCGAGCGCCACCGTGCGGGTTGCATCGAGCGCATCACGGGCGGCGATGAAGGAGGCATCGTCACCCAGCGGCGTCACCACGATCAGGGACTCAGGCTGCGGCCGGCGACCATGGTCCAGCACGCCGCCCAGTGCCACCACCAGGTCCTGCACCTGGACGCAGGCCCATTCCCAGGCCGGGTTGACCCAGACCGCTGCCGGGCGCGCGGCGGGCGCTGCCGGCTCGGGCGTGACCTGCTGCTTGCCATCGGTGTAAGTGTAGAAACCCTGTTTTGTCTTGCGTCCCAACATGCCGGCGGCAAAGCGCTGCGCGGTGATCACCGACGGCCGATAGCGCGGCTCCTCGTAATACTGGTGATAGATCGACTCCATCACCGGATGGGATACATCGAGCCCGGTCAAATCCATCAGTTCGAACGGGCCGATCTTGAAGCCGGCAGCGTCACGCAGGATGCGGTCGACAGTGGGAAAATCCGCCACGCCTTCGCCGACGATCTTCAACGCCTCGGTGCCGAAACCGCGGCCGGCATGATTGACGATGAATCCTGGCGTGTCGCGCGCCCGCACCGGTGTGTGGCCCATGCGGCGCGACAGTGCCATCAAGGCGTCCCCGACCGCCGGATCGGTGCGCACGCCATCGATTACTTCCACCACCTTCATCACCGGCACCGGATTGAAGAAGTGGTAGCCCGCGATGCGTTGCGGGTTGCTGCTGCCGGCGGCGATCATGGTGATCGACAGCGAGGAAGTGTTCGAGGCCAGGATCGCGTCGGTTCGCACGATGGCGTCGAGCTGGCGGAAAAGCGTGCGCTTGATGTCGAGGTTTTCGATGATCGCCTCGATGACGACATCGCAGTCCGCGAACGCGGAAAGATCGGCGGCCACCTGCATGCGTGCCAGCGCCGCTTCAGATGCGTCGTGCGTCACACGGCCTTTCGCTTGCAGGGTTGCCAGCGTGTCGGCCAGCGTGCGCTTGGCCGTCTCGGCTGCGCCTGGCGCCGCGTCGAATAGGCGCACTGTCATGCCGGCCAGCGCGGCGATCTGGACGATGCCGCGGCCCATGGCGCCGCAACCGACGATGCCAACGGTGGAAATGTTCATTATGTTTTCCTGTTTTTCTGGTCGGATGATCCGACACCGGTTTCAAGCTCGCTTGCAATTCTAACCAGTTCGTTCCCGGGACGGGCAAACTTGGGGCCAGGTGCCTGCGTCAGGGCGTCGCTCGTGTTATACATCTTGCTTCGCGAAATGGCCGCAGACGTTTGCAAACGGCGCCGCCTTCACTTCGTTCCCACTTTTCAATCGCAGACCATGATCAAAGACCAGGAAACATTGAACCTGTTGTTGTCGACCGTTGAACGCTTCGTGCGCGAACGGCTGATTCCCGCCGAGCAGATCGTCGCCGACACCGACGCCATCCCGGCCGACATCGTGGCCGAGATGCGCGACATCGGCCTGTTCGGACTGACCATTCCGGAACAGTATGGTGGCGCCGGCCTGACCATGGAGGAAGAGGTGCAGGTGACCCTGGCACTGACCTATACCTCGCCGGCGTTTCGCTCGATCATGGGCACCAACAATGGCATCGGTTCGCAGGGCATCGTCATCGACGGCACCGAAGAGCAGAAGCAGTTCTGGCTGCCACGCATGGCCTCGGGTGAATTGATCGGTTCGTTCGCGCTGACGGAACCGGGCGCCGGATCAGATGCATCCTCGGTGGCCACTTCCGCCATTCTCGATGGTGACGCGTATGTCGTCAACGGCACCAAGCGTTACATCACCAACGCACCGGAGGCAGGCGTCTTCACGCTGATGGCACGCACCGACCCGTCGATCAAGGGCGCCGGCGGCGTCTCGGCTTTTGTCGTCGACGCCAGGACACCAGGCATCCAGGTCGGCAAGATCGACAAGAAAATGGGTCAGCGCGGTGCGCACACGGCAGACGTCGTTTTCGAAAACGTGCGCGTGCCGGCGGCCAACCTGATCGGCGGGCGCGAAGGGCAAGGCTTCAAGACCGCCATGAAAGTGCTCGACAAGGGGCGCATCACGATCGCCGCGGTCTGTGTCGGCGCCGGGCAACGCATGTTGGACGACGCGCTGCGCTATGCACAGGAACGCAAGCAGTTCGGCCAGCCGATCGGCGAATTCCAGATGGTGCAGGCGATGCTTGCCGATTGCCGGGCCGAACTGCTGGCGGCGCGCTGCATGGTCATGGAAACGGCGCGGCGGCGCGACAATGGCGACAATGTTCAGACCGACGCTTCATGCTGCAAGCTGTTTGCTTCCGAGATGGTCGGCCGGGTGGCGGACCGGTGCGTGCAGATCCACGGCGGCGCCGGTTACATCAGCGACTATGCGGTCGAGCGTTTTTATCGCGATGTCCGCCTGTTCCGAATTTTCGAAGGGACCAGCCAGATCCAGCAACTCGTCATTGCCCGTGCAATGATGAAAGGCGAAAAGTAGTTTTTCGTCTGTCGACGTCTCTCGGCCGGCTGCGCTCGCAGCCGTGCCTTTTGTCTACCGGTTTACCGCCGCTTCACTGCCACCTCACTGGCACTTTTTCTCCCGCTTCCTTGCCGCCAGGTTACCGCGTCAACGCCACGCCGCCAAGCTGATCTCCCCCGCATTTTCATGTTCCAGCCCGGTCTCGCCGCAACGGTTTTCTGAGCGCCGACAAGCGCTGCAAACTCTGTTTCCAAGACACTAATAGTGTCGCTAATATTTTTTCTCGAGTATTGCGAATCAGTAACATCGTGCCAACACGCATGGTTCGTCGTGCTGCCGTCCTGGCGGCGCGCAGCGTCACCCGACGGGATGACCGTACCGCGTTCTCCGCCCGTTCACGACGTAAGGAAAGAGCACATGACCAACCCGACGCAGCTTGCAGTTCTCCGGATCGTGGTCCTGATTTCACTTGCCTTTCGCGGCAGCGCGGCCGAGGCGATGGGACTCGGACCGATGCGCCTGCAGTCTGCGCTTGGCCAACCGCTGCGCGCCAGCGTCCAGGTAATCGGGCCGGAGGCGCGCATCCTGGCCGAGAACTGCATCCGCGGACGCTTGCTTGCGCCTGACGGCACCGAGTTGCTGCGCCCCGAGACCGAGCTCAAGCGGCGTAATGGCCAAACCGAGATCGCGATCGCCAGCCGGGCAGTGGTCGAGGAGCCGGCGGTGACCTTGTCCATCGAGATCACCTGCGCGCCCGAAATGCACCGGGATTATCAGCTGCTGCTCGACCTGCGCGACGGCTTGCCGCGCGTGCTGGCGCAGGAAGTTCCGGTCATCCGCGAACGCAAGGCGCCAACCGTGCGGACTCAGGGAGTTGGCGAAGGCGACACCGGCAGCGAGCGACGCAGCCATCGCCGCCATGGCCGGATATCGACCGTGGCCGCGGAATCGGGGCGCAGCGCGGATGCCATGGAATCCTCGAGCGACAGCACGGCCCAGCCGGTGCGTTCCCGCGCGCGCGGGCTTCCCGGCGCCCGCAATGTCTTGAAGCTGTCGCAATCGGACCTCGACATCGGCAAGAAACCCGCTGCCGGGTTGCGGCTTTCGGATTCGATATCGACCTCGTCAAGCGGTGCGATGGCACCCGACACCGAAGAGATCCTGGCGGCCAAGGCGCGCTTTCTGGCGATGATGCGCAATGAAGACCCGGTGCAATCGGCCCAGCGGCAGATACGCGGTCTGCAGGCGCAACTCCAGAAACCGACGGCGACCGAGGCGAGCGCGGGTGCAGCCAATCCAGCCAAGACACCGGCAACGTCAACGCCGCCATTGGCAGTGGTCTTGCCTTCGACCAAAATTTCGTCGGCCGCGCTGCCTGCCACATCCGTTCCCAAAAGCAGCGCCGGACGCAGCTTCGGCGGCATCAATTTCTGGCTGATCGGACTGGGTTCGCTGATGCTGGCGGCCTTGGGTGTGCTGGCCATCATTTATCGTGGATCGAAACGTTCTGCGCCAAAAACCGCATCACCCTGGTGGATGACAGCCGATAACACGCCCGGCCGGGAAGCGGAATTGCTTCAGGCTGCACGCGACATTGCGGCCAGCAAGAAAGCCGTTGCCAGGCCCACCGGTTCCGCCGAACTCGATCGCATGCTCGAAGAAGACCGGCAATTGCACCGCTACGTCAGCCAGTTCGCGCACAGTGTCGCGCCGACCGATGCACAGACCGGCCGCCGGCTCGAACCGACCGGCCTGGCCTTCCTGATGGACGACGCCACCGCATTGTCGACCACGGCTGTTGCAGGCGTGGTATCGGCGCCCGCGGTCGACGTGCTGACGCCCGCAAGCGCGGCATTGCCTGTCCGGTCGATTCCGGAGGGGCTGCATGATGATCTGCCGTTGCCACGGCGCTCCAACGTGGAAACCTTCGAACTGGTGTCCGATGTCATGCAGGAGGCGGAATTCTGGAAGATGCTCAACGAGACAAAGCGGGCGATCGATCTCCTGGAGATTTACTGCAGCAGCGATTCCGGTTTGTCACCGGTGCCATGGTTGTTTCTCGCAGATCTCTACATGGGCCAGGGCGACATGCAGGGCTATGCGCGATTGCAGAAATCTTTCCGCACGCGTTTCAACGGCCGGATGTCCGAGGCTCTTGACGAGGTCGGAACCGGCGGAATCGAGGATGGCATCGTCGATACCAGGCGCAGCCTGGAAGATTATCCGCATGTGATGCAAAAGATCAGCAGTCTCTGGGGTCAGTACGCAGTGGTGCCGTTCCTGCAAGACCTTCTGATCAATCAGCGCGACACGCCGCGCCAGGGATTCAACCTGCCGGTCTATCGGGAGATCCTGCTGCTGATCGATGTCGCCCGCGCGCGGGAGCAGGAATTCGCCTGATGGCTTGATGCTGCCGATGCGGTAGGATGCAGCTGGCGCGGTGTGGTTTTCAGGCCGCTGCCAATCCCCATTCGACCGTTTTTTCGGGAAGACATCATGATCAAGCTATGTGGTTTCGCACTCAGCAATTACTACAACAAAGTCAAGCTGGTACTGTTGGAAAAAGACATTCCATTTACGGAAGAGCTTGTGTGGGCCGACCGTGCGCCAGCATTGCTGGAGCAGTCCCCACTGGGCAAGATCCCCTACATCGAGACCGAGCAGGGCGCACTCTGCGAATCCCAGGTCATTACCGATTATCTGGAAGCGGCGTTTCCCGCAAAGCCGCTGATGCCTGCAGATCCGTTTGCCGCAGCGAAGGTGCGAGAATTGATCGTGTTCATGGAACTGCATCTTGAACTGGTGGCCCGCGAGCTGTATGGCCAGGCATTTTTCGGTGGAACGGCGTCTGATGAAACCCGCCAACGCGTGCAAAAACAACTGGTGCGCAACATCAAGGCCTTCGGTCGCATGGCGAAGTTTTCACCCTATGTCGCCGGCGCGGAGATGACGCTTGCCGATGCGGCGGCTCTGGTGCACCTGCCGCTGATATCCATGGCGACCAAGGCAATCTATGGCGAGGACCTGCTGGCAGAGCTGCCGGTGCGGCCGTACCTGAGCCTCATGGGGGAGCGCGAAACAGTGCGCAAGGTCAATCAGGACCGCAAGGAAAACCAGGCACTGGCCACCGCCCGCACCAAGTAGGTCCAAACGCCTTTGGGTACCTTCAGGTACCTTCAGGCACCACCGCAATTCAAAGGGCAGCCAGGCGCGCGAGCGCCGACTGCAAGGTCGCGTCTTTCTTCGCAAAGCAGAAACGCACCAGGCCCGACTCTTTCGGCGTGTTGTAGAACGCCGAAAGCGGGATTGCCGCCACCCCAACTTCCTTCGTCAGCCACCGCGCGAAATCCGCTTCCGGCATGCCGGATATGGCTTTGTAATCGACGCACTGAAAATACGTGCCATCGGCTGGCAGCAGGCGAAACCGGGTCGTCGCCAGGCCGGCGCGAAACAGGTCGCGCTTGGCCTGGTAGAACTTGCCTAGATCGCGATAGGGCGCAGGGTTGCGCATGTAGGCGGCCAGCGCATGCTGCGTCGGCGTGTGGACCGTAAAGACATTGAACTGGTGCACCTTGCGAAATTCGGCAGTGAGCGCCGCCGGCGCGGCGACATGGCCGACCTTCCAGCCCGTGACATGATAGGTCTTGCCGAAGCTGGAGACGACGAATGCCCGGGCAGCCAGTTCGGGCAGGCGCGACACCGATGCATGCTCGGCGCCTTCGAAGACCATGTGTTCATACACTTCATCGGACAACAACAGGATCGGCGTTCCCCGCACGATATCGGCCAGGGCCTCCAGGTCGGCCATGCGCAGCATCGAGCCGCTGGGATTGTGCGGTGAATTGATGACGATCATCCGCGTCCTGCCGGTCACGGCGGCGGCGACCGCTTGCCACGCCACGGCAAACCCGTGTTCTCCAATGGTCATCTGCACGAACACCGGCACGCCGCCGGCAAGCAGGATCGCCGGTACATAGGCGTCATAGGCCGGTTCGATGATGATGACTTCATCGCCCGGATGGACGCTGCACAGGATTGCCGTCAGGATCGCCTGCGTTGCGCCAGCGGTGATGGTGATCTCCGTGGCGGCATCGTAAGCATGGCCGTACAGCGCCAGCACCTTGGCCGCGATTGCCTCCCGCAATGCCGGCACGCCCGGCATCGGCGGATATTGGTTCAAGCCGGCCTGCATGGCAGCGGTCACTTCACCGATCAATGCGGGATCACAGTCAAAATCTGGAAACCCCTGGCCGAGGTTGACGGCGCCATGCTCATTGGCCAGGGCCGACATGACGCTGAACACGTTCAGGCCAACGGCCGGCAATCGGGAAGGCGGCAATATTGGGCAATCCTGCTGCTGACTACTGCCTGCGCGGACATCGTGTACGGCGGCGGGGTTGATCGCGGTGGCAGGAGCGGTCATCAGGATTCCGTAGATGAGTGGGATGGCATGGACGCGTGGATCATTCTAGCGTGGCGGCGCCGGCCTGCGCGGCAACCCACGCAGCCGGGACCAGAATATCGAACAGACCGCCGCGCCGGCAACGGCCAGCGAGCGTGAGCAGTGCCTTGTCCTTGGTCAGCAGGACGGCTGCACCGGTATCGCGCGCCGCCTCGAGGAATTTTTGATCGTCGGTATCCTTGCAGCGGGGAAGTGGAGTACGCGCCACGACATTCGCGCCGGTGTCGTCAGCGGCGAAACAGGTAATGAGCGCGTCGAAACGTGCTGCACAGACCACGCGCTGCTGCAGGTCCAGGGCGAATTGCGGGTAGGCCAGCACCAGCAGCCATTCATTGCGGCAGTCTTCCCGCGTTACCGCCTGCACCGACGCGCTCTGCAAGACGGCCTCCAGGGCAGCCGAGCGCGGATCGTTGAAGACGAACAGGTCGAGGCAGACATTCGTATCGAGAACGATGCGATTCGGTATCATTGCAGAAACAGT
>JAYTLK010000095.1:0-28683 GCA_043729515.1 Herminiimonas sp. | reverse complement strand
AGCCGGCGCGCGCGATCGATGTAGTCGCGGGCCTGCTGGCCCAGGCGCTGGTCCCAGCCGAGGTTTTCCAGGCATTTCAGAACGGCGACGGCCGCGTTGAAAACGACCTGCGGGTTTTCCGGCAGTTTCTGGACGGCTGCCGTCATCAGGTCGACCGCGCCGCGATAATCACCCTGACGTGCGCGGTCGGCGCCGGCCGAGACCAGGTCGATCACCTGGCGCCGGCTTTCCTGGGTCACGCTTTCGGCCAGATCGTGGCGGCCCGCATTGGCAAAAACCTGCCGGGCCTTGTCCATGGTCCGGCTGTCGGCGGCATTGTTCATCACGCCGACCATGATTTCGGTGGCCCCGGCCTCGAGGTCATGCGCCAGGCATTGCTGCGCCAGTGCCATTTTCATGTCGGCCGATAACCCGACACTGTCGCGGCAGGCCGTCACCGCCTTGCCCAATTCATCTGCAGCACGCGCGCTGTCGCCGGCATGTGCATGCACCATGCTGGCCGATAGCGCCGAGCAGGTGTCGGCCCGGCTTGTGCCGCCCATGGTCTTGGTCAGGTCTCGGATGACGGCTGCGGCCTGCCGGGTGTCGCCTTTCGCCACCAGCGTGCGCACCAGGCGTACATGATCTTCGGGATTGCGGAAGTCGGAGTAACGGGCCTTGCTGACGACTTGCGTGAAGGCGCGCTCGGCGGTGGCGCTGTCGCCGGTCTGCTCGGCGATGTCGCCCAGCTTGCGCAGCCGGCGCACGGCATGCGGCGAGATCGTGGTTGCTTCCTGCAGCACGGCCTGCGCCTCCGACAAGCGGCCGGCTGCCTCGTGGGTACGGGCCAGCCAATCATAGGCATCCAGGAAATGCCGGTTCTGTTCGACCAGCTCGGCCAGCGCCTCGGCCGCTTCGGTCAGCCGCTCCTGCATGAACAGGGTCTTGGCCAGCCCGAGCCGGGCCCAGGCCACGGCGCGCGCCTCGACCAGATGGGCATACAGCGGCTCGGCCACGGCTGGCTCGCCGAGCGTGACATGCAGTTCAGCCCGCAGGCGCATGAAATCGAGCACATGCCGGCCTTGCGGTACTTCGGCGGCCTGGCAAGCATCGATCGCTGCGCGCAGGTTGCCCTGTTCCATCAAGCGGTATATCGGCAGGAATTGCGCGCGCCGTTCGATGGCGCGGTTCAGGCGCTCCTGCAGCGCGTCGGCAGTGAATGGCTTGAGAACGTAGTCGGTCGGCGCCAGTTCGGCGGCGCTGACCACCTTCTGATGTCCGCGCTCGGCGGTGACCATGAAGAAGATCGTTGCCAGCGGAATGACCTGGTGAATGCGCAGGTCTTCCAGCAACTGCTGGCCGTCCTGGCCTTCGCCGAGGTCGTATTCGCACAGGATCAGGTCGAAATTCTTCGCCTTCAACGTCCTGATGGCGGAACCGGCGCTGACCGCATGCTCGATCCTTGCGATGCCGCACTGGTTGAGCATGTTGTGCATGCTGGCACGCATGCCTGCATGCGGCTCGATGAGCAGAACGGTAAGGTCGGCGAAGGATGGCATGGCGTTGAAGAAGGGTAACGGGCGAATGGCCAATACGGCAGCTTGCGGATCCGATGCATTGCGGTGCTCATATTACGACAGAGAAACGTAAAACAGACCAATTCTCTTTGATGAGGCAACCGGGGCAAGTCCGATTACCCTTGATGAAACCCGCGCCCGATAGCGGCCAATCCCTTCCCGTTGAAAGCATTCCATTTCAAATAAAGTAAAAATTTGATAAAGCGCTCTCCGATTAATTTTAATAACATTGTCGAATTAAATTACATGTTTTTATAAGAACATGTTTTGCAAGAATTACATTCGATTTAAGTCTTTGTTTTTCCAAGAGTGGTCCGCTTATTGCTCTGATTTAATCGCTTTCATTCTGGAAGCGTTATCCATCATGCTTTCACTTCGGGAGCAGGCTCTTTACGGGAAGAACATGAAAAAATTTGAATTATCAATTATTTCGCTATCGGTGTGCGCGGCACTCTGCAGCCTGCCGGCAATGGCAAATCCAATTTTCTCTGGGTTCAATGGCAGCACATTGGCAGCGAATGATGATGGCTCCACTGGTGCGGTCGGCCTGGGCTTCACATTCAATTTTTATGGCACGAATTACACCCAGACTTTCCTCAACAACAACGGCAACATCACTTTCGGCAATCCGCTTTCCACGTTCACTCCGACGGCAATCAACGGTGCGACATCGCGACCGATCATTGCGCCGTTCTTTGCCGATGTCGACACGCGCGGCATTGGCAGTGGTCTCGTGTCTTATGGTGCCGGCGCCTATAACGGACATACTGCTTTCGGCGTGAATTACCCGAACGTCGGCTATTTTCCGACTTCGACGAATCTCCTGAATAATTTTCAGCTCGTCTTGGTCGATCGGAGCGATCTTGCCACCGGCGATGCGGATATTTATTTCAACTACGGCTCGATCCAATTCGAAACCGGTAGCGCAAGCGGCGGCAGTGGTGGGCTGGGCGGGACATCCGCACGGGCGGGATATTCAAACGGCACAGGGGCGCCGGGATCGTTTTTCGAGCTTGCCGGCTCCGGTATCCATGGCGGCTTCCTCAATGGCGGCCCATTCGCGTTGAATGTCGGAACCAACGACGGCACACCCGGGCAGTTTCTCTTTACTGTCCGTGGCGGCACAGTGGTGCCTCCGGTGGAACCGCCGAATGGCAATGTTCCCGAGCCAGCGACACTTGGCGTGATGGCCCTGGGGCTTGCAGCCATCGGTGCACTGCGGCGCAAGAAAAACTGACGGCACTCCAGCAGCGCGAAGCCATCGGCGACGCGCTGCAGTTTTATGTGCCTGGTGCGGCGACGGAGCCATCCGACGGCTGTCGTCAGGTACGCATCACATGCCAGCCTGGTGACTGCACCGGCATTGCCGGGAATACCTGCGTGAGCAAACGGTCATCAAGGTGCAGATGACGCGATGCCACCTGCGCCAGGACCAGCCTGAAATCCGTGGTGACCGGTAAATCGCGCCCCTCGTGCAGGCCGGACCCCGACAGCCCCTGCCAGTCGCCGTAGACCTTGCCACCTGCGACATTTCCACCAAGAACCCACATCACGTTGCCGTGTCCATGGTCGGTCCCGCCATTGCCGTTTTCCCGGGCGGTGCGGCCGAATTCGGACATCACCACGATCGTCGTGTCGGCAAATACCGGGCCAAGCCGATGTGCCAGCGTCGCCAGGCCCAGGCCGAGCGGCTGCAGGCGATTGGCCAACTGACCGCTGGCGCTGCCTTGATTGGCATGCGTGTCCCAACCACCCAGCGCGAAGAAACCGAACTGGATCGAGGCATCGCGGCGCATGAGCGTGGCCAGACGGGCGGCATCGTCCGGAAAGCCATTCGGCAGCGGCGCCCCGGCATCTGCCATCTGCATTTCCTGCGACGCAGGATCGGCGGCCGCGTGCATGATCTGTCGGTGGGCGTCACGTCCTTCGCTGTAGGCCCGCGCCAGGCGGGCGTCGTTGCCGTACATCTGGTCGAAGGCCTGGCCAATGACCGGTCTGTCCAGCAGATTCGCCCTGATGCCGGCGGCGCCTGCGGCGATGTTGGTGCTGCCGGCTTGCCCTGCCAGGATGCGGGGCAGCACCGCGCCAATGCTGATGGCCCGGGTGGCCGATGGCTGCCCGGGCAGAGCGCCGATCAGCCGGTTCATCCACCCGTCCTGGGTGGACTTGCGTCCGGGGGTACCGGATTCCAGGTAATCCTGCGCATCGAAATGCGAGCGGGTCGGGTCCGGCGACCCGCTCGCATGAACGAACACCAGCTTGTTTTCGCGCCAGAAAGGATGCAGATCGCCCAACGCGGGATGCAGGCCGAAATAGCCATCGAGAGCGAGTGCACCATGTTCCGTGCCCGGCAGGCCGAGGCCGATGGTCGGCCGCAACAACCGGTACTGGCTGTCTCCCACCGGCGCCACCACGTTCAGGCCATCGACTGCGCCGCGCAGCATCACCACCACCAGCTTGCGGCGATTTTTGGCGCTGTCGGCGCTGTCGGCGCTCCCGGTGGCGGCCCACGCATGGCGGCTCAACGGTACGACCAATCCGGCAGTTGCCGTCATCGTCTTGAGGAATTGTCTGCGATGCATGTTGTTTTCTCCGGCGGCATCAATGCCGCATGAAATCCGGACTGCCAAGCAGCATGGCTGCTTGCATCGTGCGCGGGCGGCCATCGACCAGCCTGCGAATGCCTGGGGAGACGGACTGGCCGAGCGTGAGCAGAAGCGACTCCGGCGCGACTGGCGTGATTGGCGTGATTGGCGTGATTGGCGTGATTTGCGTGATCGGCGCGCTTGGCGTGGTTGGCAAGATTGGCACGGTATCTGCGTCCTGAAGCGCCGTGATGGCGCCCGAGGCCATTACCATGTCCCGTCGGTCGCGCATCCCGCCACTGCTGACCGGTTCCAGCGTCTGCGCCAAGGACATGCGGCCGGCGGCCAGCGTTGAAGCGAAGCCGATACGCCGGCTCAGGGCATCGGGATTGAGCCAGGCCGCTTCGGTATTCTTGTAGCCGTCCGGTGTCTGGCAACCGTACAACGGCATGCCGAGCTGGTTCATGGCGCCGAGCAGCGGCTGCACGTTGTCTACCGGAACGGCAGCTGCGCGCACTGCCGAGACGACGAACTGGTACGGCGTCTTGAACTTGCTGCCGAATGCCTCGGCAGACCTGAACTCCGGACTGTAGAAAAGTGTTTGCAGGACCGTGCGGATGGTGCCGTGGCTGGTCAGGTAGCTGTGCGCCATGCGCTCGACCAGGGCCGGCGGTGGGTCGTCCTGCACGAAGTATTGCGCCAGCAGGAAACTGATGCGGTGCGCGGTAGCGGGATGCTGCGCCAGAATGTCCAGGGCAAAGTCACCCTCGCGCTCGCCCTGGCTGGTGACGTGATGGCCGAGCCAATCCTTGTCGCCTGCATCGTGGCGGGCATCGTTGAACCGGAATCCGATCTCTTTTTCGGCCAGCTGCCGCGGCTCGAAGGTCCAGCCGGTCAGCATCCGCGCCAGCTCGGTGACGTCGTGCTGAGAATAACCGGCGTCGACCCCGAGCGTGTGCAGCTCCATCAGCTCGCGGGCATAGTTCTCGTTCAGGCCGGTCTTTCTTGCTTTTGCCTCGCCGGTATTTTGCAGTGCATTGCGGGGCCGTTCATTGGCCGACCTGGACAGGTAATTATCGAGATAGAAAAGCATTGCCGGATGCCGCGCGGTGGCGCCGAGCAGATCGCGAAACGATCCCATCGCATGGGGACGGATCGCGTCGCGCTCGTAACTGGCCACCAGTGCCCGATCCAGCCCTTTTCCGGCAAAAACGTTGAAATGGTTGAACCAGAAATCAACCATCACTTCTTCCAGCTGCCGGGGGCTGTCGATGGCGCGCAACAGTCGCAGCGTCGCGGTCTCCTCGGTCATGCGCGCGACCGTCTCGCGCCGCCGCCGCTTGCCCTCGTCACCCTCGTCCTTGCCTTGGGCGCGTACTGCCAGGAAGGAACCGAGTGTCATGCCGGCGCTCTGGCGGCTGATCGCTGTCGCATCCAGACGTTGTTGCAATGCCCTCGGCAATGGCATTGACGCCGGATCGAGCTGCTGCGCGATGTAGCGGTCGACGCCAATCTGCATCACCCGTTCGAGGTCACCCGGACGCGGGCCGTAGGCCAGGCGATTGAGCACATGCACTGCTTGCTCCTCTGGCGTGAGGTCCTTGGCAGTTGCGGCCATGGGCATGACAAGGAAGGCAAATGCTGCGATTAACAGAGCGGATACGGAATGACAGCGTCGTTGTCCGAGCGGCATGGAGGCTCCGAATGGTGGACAGACGATCGATCAGTCATTGCGACGGTAAATCACCGGCCTGGACGATCATCCGCGTTGCGAAAAGAATCTTACCCTTTGACAACGCTCATCCATCGTTTGCGATGACGTACAACGGTACTTGTTTGTAACAAATTCCATCACCGTGCTGCGCCGATCGCGAATGTCGGCCGATCAGCAGGCGGCGGTGGTGGCCGACCTCAAGCCTGCCGATCTGAATCCGCAGGAAAGCATTGCCCATGACTTGTCCGGCCCATTTGGCTGGGGAGGTGCTTTGCCGGAGCCGCTGCATCGGCCGGCAGTGGCAACCTTCGGTCAGCATGGCACCAATGAATTGATCTATCTGCTCGGTCTGTATGCGACGGTTTCCACCACATTGAACGGCTTTGATGTTCCGGTGCCTGAACGTGCCTGAGGATCGAACCGGAACAGCACCCGCGACGCAGGTTTGCGCCTACTCCTCCCGGATCGTCGGCAGATTCGATGGTTGCGGATCAATGCCCTGGCGTGCCTGCCGCACCTGACGACTCGCTGCAGCGGTTGCGACGACTTCCGCATGGGTTCTGTCTGCGCTTGCCACCGTGGTTTGCTCGGGATAAGGCGCGGTCGTCAATTTGCGCATCCGCCGTTGCGGTGTGGTTTCTTGCAGCATCGGCTGCGCGGCGGTGGTGTCATGTTTTGACGACTTGATCGGGCCTCGCAGTGCCTCTGGCTGTGCGCTGCCGAACGTGAACCTGTTTGCCATGCGCTGGGTGGAATCGGTCGCATCAGGCGCCCCGCTGCCGCTTGATCGCGGGCGCAGCCGCGGCAGGTTGCTGTCGCCATTTTGTCGCACCAGCGGTGGCCGTTCGGTTTGTGCCCGCAGGTTTCGCTCGGCATTCTGCCGCTCCAGGGGCGCTGGTGGTCCACTCGGGCTGATTTTTGCTGCTGTAAAATTCTTCAAGGGATTGGTCAATCGCATGGTGATCCTTCCTGGCGAAATTACGTTTTGGCTTGTCGGCCGTGCTGATCAGTGGTGGCTGGGCGCGGCGGTGAAGCCATCAAATGATGAGTGGCCGCAGCGAGGCTTCGACACTCGTTTGATTGTGCGCAACACCGCGACACCGGGAAGAAAAATCTGCGAAGCTTTGCTGCTGGAAACGACTTAGTCCGGATGAATCCGGAGATTCGGTTGCATCCTGCATGGGATGGCAACTGCACGCACGTGCCAGGGCGCGTATTGCAGGCGCAGTTCGTCGGTGGTTCCGGCGCTCACCGCAGCCACCGCAGCCCGAGAAACAGGATCAGCGACAGCAGGATGGTCGAGGCGAACGGCAGCAGGTAGGTCTTGCCGAACAGGCGCAGGCGCACATCGCCCGGCAGCCGGCCCAGACCGAGCTTTTCCAGCCATGGCAGCATGACGGCAAATACCGCCAGCGCGATGAAGATCGTCAGCAGCCAGCGGAACATCAGCCTTGCACCGGCCGCATCAGGCGTGCCGCTCCCGAGCCAGTTCGCCGAAACCCTCCGGCAGGCTGACCTGGGTGCCGACCACCAGCACCTTGAACAGCTCACCCATCTCGGCCGTCGAGGTCAGCTTCTGGACCGCATTGGCGCGCGGCAGATACCGGATCTTGTCTTCCAGGGGCGTACGCGAGAGCAGCTCGCCGATGCCGGCGTCGATCAGAAAACGGGCCTGGTTCATGTAGGCCAGCATGTCGAGGCCGCCATCGACTGCCGCCTGGGCGATCGCCGAGAAATCGACATGGGCGGTGATGTCTTGCAGACCTGGCAGATAGAACGGATCAGGATGCGCATGATGCCGGTAATGGCACATCAGCGTGCCCTGCTCCCGTTGCGGCAGATAGTATTCATGTTCCGGAAAGCCGTAATCGATCAGCAGCGCGGCACCGCCAAAACCGATCTCGCGGTAGCCGGCACGGAGCATGTCGGCCACCGAGCGCATGAAACCGATGGCGGTCGGATGGACTTCGGTAAGATAGCCGATCGGCAGCGCATCCGGGATCGCGATCTGGCGCAGGAAGGTCGGGTCGCAGGCGCGGTCGCGGTAGACGAAATGCTTGTTCGACAAGCCGATGCCCCGTTCGCGCCATCCGTGCTCGGTCTTGACCAGCAGATGCACCGGCATGGCATCGAGCACTTCGTTGGCCACCACCACACCGGAGAATGCTGCCGGCAGGCTGTCGATCCATTGCACTTGTTGGAAAGCGCGCAATGTGCGCTGCTGGCGGGCGCGCAGTTCTGCCGAGACTTCCAGGATCGTGTAGCGATGCACTTGCACGCCCTGCGCCGAGAGTTCGGTCAGGATATCGTAGGCGAGGCGGCCGCTGCCGGCGCCGAACTCCAGTATCTGCGGCGTGCATTGCTTCATCAGGCGGGCAGCGACCTGTGCGATTGCCTGCCCAAAAAGCGGCGTCATTTCCGGTGCGGTTGTAAAATCGCCGTCTTTACCCAGTTTTGCCGCGCCGCCACTGTAGTAGCCGAGGCCGGGTGCATACAACGCCAGCTCCATGTAGCGCGCAAAAGGAATCCAGCCGGAATGATGGCGGATGTCGTTGGCAATCAGGGTTTGCATGGCGCGCGAGGCATTCATCGCGTCGAAGGACGGTTCGGGCAGTTGCAGTTGCATGGCTCTATTGTAGTGAAATTCGAAATCTGGATCGGAAACGGCGCTGGCGCCGGCCTGTTGCAGGGCTGGCACGCGGCCCACATACCCATATGACTGCAGTCAGGCAAAAAAATGCGCCACAAGTTGCACTGGTTACCGGCGGCGACCGGCCGCTGGGCCACGCCATTGCCCTCGGGCTGGCGGCGCAGGGCTGGGATCTCGTGATCGTGCAGGATGCTGCGAGCCTGCTGACTGATGCCGAGCCGGGTGCTGCCGCCATTGCCGCGCCTACGTGCGACGCCGCGCCTGCGGCCAATCCGGTCGTCGCCCGGATCGAGGCGCTGGGTCGGCGCGCAATCCTGTTGGACTGCGTTCTGGAGGATGCCGATGCCATGTCCGGCCTGGTCGGACGCGCCATTGCCGGGTTCGGCCGTGTCGACTGCCTCGTCAATGCGGCCACGATTTTCGTACCCGACACCATCAAAGACTTCACCGACGATCTGTTGGCGCGCCACATGCGCATCAACGTGCAGGCGCCGCTCTTGCTGGCGCGGGCGCTGCATGCTGCCACGCCTGCCGGCGCACAGGCCGTAGTCATCAACCTGATCGGACGGCAGACCGGCCAACCGGCGCCAGACGCCATGTCGCATTCGCTGTCGGCCGCCGCGCTCCAGGCGGCGACCCGGATGCTGGCGCAGACACTGGCGCCGACGGTGCGGGTGCTCGGCGTGGCAGCAGGCGGCATGATGTCGCCGGAGGATGTTGCCGGCACCGTGTGTTTCTTGGCGCGGGCGTCTGCCTTGACCGGCCATGTGCTGCTTGTCGATGGCGGACAGCATCTGCAACCGTCGTCCAATACGCCAATGCATGCTGCAACCTGAATCGTTTTTTATTGAATGTGACCGTCTCTTACCATGCTCTCGTCCCTGTCCCACCCTGCCCTGTCCGATTGCCGCCGCCTGTTCCTGCGTAACTACGCAGTGATGATCAACATCGGCGTGCACGACTATGAAAAGGAAGGCGAACAGCGCGCCCTGATCAACGTCGACCTGTTCATCCCGCTGTCCGACTCGACGCCGAAGGAAGATCAGCTGAGTGAAGTGGTCGATTACGATTTCATCCGTACCACGATCGCTGCACGCATGGCGAAAGGCCACATCCACCTGCTCGAAACCTTGTGCGACGACGTTGCCAGGATCTTGCTGGCGCATCCGAAGGCGCGCGCCGTGCGGGTTTCGGCAGAGAAGCTCGATCTCTACCCGGATTGCGAATCGGTCGGCGTGGAAGTCGTGCGGATCAAGGCCGCATGATGGCTGACATCGTGCAGCCAGTGCAAGCAATGCAGGCAATGCCCACGACCCCCGGCTTGACCGCCCGCCAGGCCGAAAAGACCACCTTCGAGAACAACAAGCTGCACAAGCGCCTGTGCCGGCAAGTCGGGCAAGCCATCGGTGACTTCAACATGATCGAGGCCGGCGACCGCGTCATGGTGTGCCTCTCCGGTGGCAAGGACAGTTATGCCCTGCTCGACATCCTGCTGACCCTGCGCCAGCGGGCGCCGATCGATTTCGAGATCATCGCGGTGAACCTCGACCAGAAGCAGCCGAATTTTCCGGCGCACATACTGCCGGCGTATCTGCAGGCGCTCGGCCTGCCGTTCCATATCGAGAACCAGGATACCTACAGCATCGTCAAGCGAGTGGTCGAAGAGGGCAAGACCACCTGCGCGCTGTGTTCGCGGCTGCGGCGCGGGATCCTGTACCGGGTGGCCGATGAACTGGGGGCGACCAAGATCGCGCTCGGGCATCATCGCGACGACATCCTGGAGACGTTTTTCATGAACATGTTTTTCGGCGGGAAGCTGAAAAGCATGCCGCCGAAGCTGCAGTCCGACGATGGCCGGCATATCGTCATCCGGCCGCTGGCCTATGTGCAGGAAGCCGACACCCTCCGGTATGCAGAGGTGAAGCAGTTCCCGATCATCCCCTGTGATCTCTGCGGCAGTCAGGAGAACCTGCAGCGCAAGCAGGCCAAGGCCATGCTGCGCGACTGGGAACGCACCCATCCGGGTCGGGTCGACAGCATTTTTTCAGCATTGTCGACGGTGGTGCCGTCGCATCTGATGGACCGCAACCTCTTCCGTTTCGCCGATCTGAAGACCAGTGGCGCGGCCACTGCCGATGGCGACATCGCCTTCGATGCCGATCCGTGCACGACACCGACCACGAATGCGACCATGGCCGTTCTGCCCGGCGTGATTCCCCTGCAGCGCGCCCGCTAGCGCATATCTGAATTTTGACGGCGGTCAATGACTGCGGCCGACGCGGCCAGTCATCCCAATCACGACGGCCGTCATTTTCAGCACCGGCTCGCTGCTGCACGCGACACAATCCCTGACAATTTTGTTGCGCTCTTTCATGTTTATCGCTGCACACGACCATGAGCACAGGCATGCCCATGCTAAACTTTTGAACCACCTAAACATTATCAAAATGAACATAGTCATCCTCGCAGCCGGAATGGGCAAACGCATGCAATCGGCGCTGCCGAAAGTGCTGCATCCGCTGGCCGGCAAACCTCTCCTGTCCCACGTGATCGATACCGCCCGCGCCTTGTCACCGGCACATTTGTGCGTCGTCTACGGCCACGGCGGAGAAATGGTGCCGACCCGGCTGGCGGCGGCTGACCTGGCTTTTGCGCGTCAGGAGCCGCAGCTCGGCACCGGCCATGCGGTCATGCAGGCCGCCGACCAGCTCGACGACGCCCTGCCGACACTGGTGCTGTATGGTGACGTGCCATTGACCTTGATCGAATCGCTGCAATGCCTGCTGTCGGCGGCTGGTCCGGACCGCCTCGGCATCCTGACGGTCGACCTGCCGGACCCGACCGGCTACGGCCGCATCGTGCGCGAGACGGGCAAGATCGTGCGCATCGTCGAGCAGAAGGATGCGTCGGAGGCCGAACGCCGGATCACCGAAGTCAACACCGGCATCGTGGTCGCGCCGACCGCGCGTCTGAAACGGTGGTTGTCGGGCCTGTCGAACGACAATGCCCAGGGCGAGTATTACCTGACGGACATCGTCGCCTGCGCCGTGGCCGATGGCGTGGACGTGGTCTCGGCCCAACCCATGGCTGTCTGGGAAACGCTGGGCGTGAACAGCAAGGTGCAACTGGCCGAGCTCGAGCGCATCTATCAGCGCAACCTGGCCGGGCGGCTGCTGGAGCAAGGCGTGACGCTGGCAGACCCGGCGCGCATCGACATTCGCGGCCATCTTACGTGCGGGCGGGATGTGACGATCGATGTCGGCTGCGTGTTCGAGGGTGACGTGCGCCTGGCCGAAGGCGTGACGGTCGGCGCCTGTTGCGTGATCCGCAATGCGACGGTTGCCGCTGGCGCCGTCATCAAGCCGTTCTGCCATATCGACGGCGCGGCCATCGGCGCGGCTGCCCAGATCGGGCCATATGCCCGGCTGCGGCCCGGCGCCGAACTGGCCGACGATGTCCACATCGGTAATTTCGTCGAGGTCAAGAATGCCCGGATCGGCCGTGGCAGCAAAGCCAATCACCTGGCTTATGTGGGTGATGCGACGGTTGGCGCGCGGGTCAACATCGGCGCCGGCACCATTACCTGCAATTACGATGGCGTCAACAAGCACCGCACCGTGATCGAAGACGATGTCTTCATCGGCTCGGACACCCAGCTGGTGGCGCCAGTCACCGTTGGCGCAGGCGCGACACTCGGCGCCGGCACCACGCTGACGCGCGACGCGCCAGCCGGCAAGCTGACCGTCTCGCGCGCAAAACAGATCACCATCGACAACTGGCAGCGGCCGGTCAAGAACACTTCACCGAAAAAATAAGGATTTCCCATGTGCGGTATCGTCGGAGCAGTTGCGCAGCGTAATATCGTCCCGGTCCTGCTGGAAGGATTGAAGCGCCTAGAATACCGCGGCTATGATTCCTGCGGCGTGGCCGTGCATCATGATGGACTCAAGCGTGCCCGCAGCGTGGCGCGGGTGGCCGAGCTCGAAGCGCAGATCGAGCATTCCCATCTTTCCGGCCAGACCGGCATCTCGCATACCCGCTGGGCGACGCACGGCGCACCCGTGACCGACAATGCGCATCCGCATTTCTCGCCCGACCGCAATGGCACCGACCGCATCGCGCTGGTCCACAACGGCATCATCGAGAATTACGAAGAGATCCGCACCGAACTGAAGGCGCTCGGCTACGTGTTCCATTCGCAGACGGACACCGAGGCTGCCGCCCATCTGGTCAATCATCTGTACGACGGTGACCTGTTGCACACGGTCCAGAAGGTAGTCAAGCGCCTGACCGGCGCCTTCGCGATTGCGGTGTTCTGCAAGGACGAGCCGCATCGGGTGGTCGGCGCGCGCCTGGGCTGTCCACTGATCGTCGGCCTGGGCAAGGACGAGAATTTTCTGGCTTCGGATGCGATGGCATTGGCTGGCACCACCGACCAGATCATCTATCTGGAAGAAGGCGACGTGGTCGACGTGCAGTGCGGGTTCGTCTCGATCACCGACCGCAACGATGCGCCGGTCGAGCGCAAGGTGCTGACCGTGAATGCCTATTCAGGTGCGATCGAGCTGGGGCCGTATCGTCATTACATGCAAAAGGAAATCTTCGAGCAGCCGCGGGCAATCACCGATACGCTCGAAGGCGTGGTCGGCTTCGATCCGATCATGTTCGGCGACAACGCCGAAGCGGTGTTCAAGGACATCGACGCGATCCAGATCCTGGCTTGTGGCACCAGCCTGTATTCCGGCATGACCGCGAAATACTGGCTCGAAGCCGTGGCCGGGATTCCAACCCAGGTTGAGATCGCCAGCGAATACCGGTACCGCACCCCGGCCGTGAATCCGAATGCGCTGGTGGTGGTGATCTCGCAATCGGGCGAGACCGCCGACACGCTGGCAGCATTGAAATACGCGAAGGAACTCGGCCACCGGCATTCGCTGGCGATCTGCAACGTCGGCACCTCGGCCATGGTGCGCGAGACGGAACTGGCGTATCTCACGCGGGCCGGTGTCGAGATCGGCGTCGCATCGACCAAGGCTTTCACGACCCAGCTGACGGCATTGTTCCTGCTGACGCTGACGCTGGCAAAACTGCGCGGCAAAGTCGATGCCGACCAGGAAAAGCAGCACCTGAAAAACCTGCGCCACCTGCCGACCGCCCTGCAGAGCGTGCTGGCGCTGGAACCCCACATCATCGGCTGGGCCGATGCCTTTGCCCAGCGCGAGAACGCCCTCTTCCTCGGCCGCGGCTTGCATTATCCGATCGCGCTGGAAGGCGCGTTGAAGTTGAAAGAAATCTCCTACATCCATGCCGAAGCCTATCCGGCCGGCGAATTGAAGCATGGCCCGCTGGCACTGGTGACCAAGGAAATGCCGGTGGTCACCATCGCACCGAACGACAGCCTGATCGAGAAACTGAAATCGAACATGCAGGAAGTGCGGGCGCGAGGCGGGCAGCTGTATGTGTTCGCGGACGCGGATTCGCACATCACGTCGGGCGATGGCCTGCATGTGATCCGGTTGCCGGAGCACTACGGTTTGCTGTCACCGATCCTGCATGTGGTGCCGCTGCAGTTGCTGGCGTATCACACGGCATTGGCGCGGGGAACGGACGTGGACAAGCCGCGCAATCTAGCGAAGTCGGTGACCGTGGAGTGAGGTGACAGGATGGTCTGCCGCCTGCGGAATGCAGAAGCAGACGCTGTCGTTGCCATTTTCTGCACGGATCGCTGGAAAAACGCCGGGCGCGACGGTTGCAGCGAGGTATGTGACTCTGCTCACAGATAGATCGTTGCGTGCTATAGCGACGTATCTATGAACGGTTGTTGCACGATGTTATCGTCCTGAGCGGTCGGCAGAGACTGAGCGACAGGTAAACACTTCTGACGAACTGATTTCGTGGGACACCCGCCTTCGTTATCCTGATGGCCCGTATCCGTTGATGATTCGCCCGACGAGCCGTAGCCACGTGAGGCCGAGCAGTCCGGCCGTCAGCGAGGCCAGCAGGACGGCGATTTTTGCAGCCGTTACCGTATCGGGATGGCCAGGGAAAGCGAGGTTGGCGATGAAGATCGACATCGTGAAACCGATGCCTCCCAACAATGCTGCGCCAAATACATGGCGCCACGACAGGTCGCGCGGCAGCTTGCATGCGCCAAGCGCGACGGCTGCGAAGCTGAAAAGAAAAATGCCGGCCGGCTTGCCCAGCACCAGCCCGGCAACGATGCCCAGGCTGTTCGGCGAGGCCAGCTCCGTCATCCAGCCCGCTGCGAGTACGATCCCGGTGTTCGCCAGAGCGAACAAAGGAAGGATCATGAAGGCAATCGGTTTGTGCAGCAGATGGCGAAGCCGGTGCGACGGCGATCCTTCATCGTCCTGCTGCGCCGAATCGGGAATGGCGAAGGCCAGCAATACGCCGGCGATCGTGGCATGAATTCCCGACATCAGCATCAGCACCCATAACAGCGCGCCACCGGCGAGATAGGGAGCAAGCGCCGTGACGCGTGCAAAACGAGCGAGGCAGACAAGCGCACCGAATACAGCCATGGCGCCCAGGATGTAGTCGAGCCGGAAATCATCCGTGTAGAAAAACGCGATGAGCGCGATGGCGACCAGGTCGTCGATGACCGCCACCGCGGTCAGGAAAATCTTGAGGGAAGCGGGCACGCGCCTGCCTAGCAATACCAAGACGCCGAGCGCGAAGGCGATGTCGGTGGCCATGGGAATGCCGATGCCGCTTTGCGTCGCCGTACCGGCGTTCAGACCGAAGTGCAGCAGTGCCGGCATGCAGATGCCACCCACGGCTGCAACGATCGGGAGCAGCGCTTTGCGGAAATCCGCCAGCTCGCCCTGATACAGTTCATGCTTGAGTTCGAGACCGACCGCCAGGAAAAAGACAGCCATCAGTCCGTCGTTGATCCAGTGCTCGATCGGCATGCCAGCGACACGCTGGTGCCAGAATGCAAGGTAAGCATCGCTTGCTGCAGAGTTCGCCAGCAACAGCGACAGGATCGTGCACCCGATCAGCACGATGCCGTTTGCCTTGCTCGAAGCAAAAAAATGCTTCATGGCGAGCAACAGGTGTCGGAAGGGGGAGGAGAAAATCATGTCAGGAGCGCGCCAGAAGACCGCATGGCGGCCCGACCGATGCTTTACCTGCGATACACGGAAATGTACGCACCCGAGCGCATTCTAACTTGCCTTTTGGCAGGCTGGCGGTCTGCAGTGCGCGGGCACGAAATTGAATGGATCTGGTTGACAGACACCAAGTGACGTGCGCTGCAAGAATCCTTCAGATCGAGCGCAAATCGATCATCAGTCGACCACCAATCCTGCTGCCATTTGCCACTGTCTCCCCCTGTCACTGCGGGGTACCAAAGCCAGATGCGCTGGTCGTTCATCCCCCTGAGTGTCATGCAGGCGCCAGCGCAGAGACTGCGCGTGACAACACCTCATTTGACCGGCAAAAGGAAACCGTGGCGGTCGAAGATCGCGCGCACTGCCGGCGTGCCTAGAAACGCCAGGTAGCGTCCGGCCATCGGGTTGCTCGTCCCCTTCTTCGTGACTACGCCGCCTTGTTCGATGATGCCATGCTGGTCAGAAGGAATCGTCCAGTACTGACCCTTGCCTTCGAGTGCCGGCGACTTGACGAGCGACAGTGCCACGATGCCGACCTCCACGCTGCCTGCCAGGACATGCTGCGCAGCCTGGGACACGTTTTCAGCTGTTACCAGCTTCGGCGCGACTGCGTCGTAGACCCCCGCCTTTTGCATGGCTGCCCTGCCGGCGACGCCGTAGGGTGCGTGCTCGGGATTGGCCAGCGATACATGCTTGACTGCCGGGTCCGTCAAGATTTGCATGCCTCTGGACACATCCATGCCTGGATTGATTGTCCATAAGACGACGCGACCGACTGCATACTGGAACAGTGTTTTTTTGTCCGCGAAGCCTTCTTCTGCCAGCTTGCGCGGGTAGGTCATGTCGGCCGACAGATAGACCTCGAACGGTGCACCGTTCTGCACCTGGGAATAAAAACGTCCCGATGAACCGGTCGAGACGACGACATTGGTTCCCGGGTTCGCCTTGCTGAAAGCGGCGTTGATGTCTTCCAGGCAGTACACCAGATCAGCGGCGGCGGCGACGTAGAGATCACCGGCAGACACTGCAGTCGACGACAGGCAGAGTGCAATCAGCGCAAAAAGGTTTTTCATAGGCAGAGACGATACAGCTTTTTTCCAGAACTGTTCTTGCATGAACCGCCTGTTCGCGTCGATGCCACGCGGCTTCAAGACTGCATCGACCGTCGCGACAACGACGCCAGCGCGGCATCCTTTTCCGAGAGCACCTGTGCGATCGCGTCTTCCTTCTGCTTCTGCGCGCTGATGTCGCGAATCACCTTGCCGAACCCCCGCAGGGCGCCCGATGCCTCGTCGCGCAGGGCCGTGATCGTCACGTCGGCCCAGAACAATGACCCATCCTTGCGCACGCGCCAGCCGGCGTCCTGTGCGCGGCCGCAGGCGGCAGCCTGCGCGAGCAGCGCTGCTGGATGGTTGCGCAGGCGATCGGCCTCGGTATAGAACAGGGTGAAGTTCCGGCCAAGAATTTCGGCTGCGCCATAGCCTTTCATTTGTTGCGCGGCCTTGTTCGCGCTTTCGACCACACCCTGCGGATCGAGCATCACGATCGCATAATTGCTGACGCTCTCGACCAGCAGTCGCAGACGTTCCTCGGTCGCACGTTGCGTCGACTCGGCATGGCGCAGGGCGGAGATGTCCCAGTTCACACCGACGATGCTGATCGCCTTGCCGTGTGCATCGTGCGTCACGGCGCCGTTGGCCTTGATGATGCGTTGCGTGCCATCGGGCAGCAGCAGACGGAATTCCGTGTCGTAAGGCGCGACACCACGAATCGCATCGCCAAACGCCTGGGCATTGCGGGGTGCGTCGTCCGGATGAATGCGAACCGACCATTCCTTGAACGTTGCCGGCCGGCCAGTATCGGTCGGCATGTCGTAGAGCTGGTGCATTTGCGGGTTGCAGGTCAATTCGCCGGTCACGATGTTCCAGTCCCAGACGCCAACGCCGCCGGCGCGGGTCGCCAGCCTGTAGCGTTCGGTCAGCGCCTTCAGTTCGGCGGCGCCCTCCTTCTGGGCGGTGATGTCTTCGTGCATGACGAAAAATCCCTGCACCACGCCCTGCGGATCGAAGTCCGGCACATAGCTGGCCCACAGCTCGCGGACTGCATATTCGGTTTCGAGCCGGACCTGGAACACGGTGGTGCGTCCGGCCAGGGCTTCGTCCGCCTGGGGCTGGACGCGGGCGTAATTAATTTCACCCAGCACATCGCGCACGCGGCGTCCGACCATGCGCTCGCAATCAAGCCCGAGCAGGAATTCATATTGACGGTTGACGAACCGGTAACGGCTTTCGGTATCGACATAGGCGACCAGCACCGGCAGGTTGTCGGTGATGAGACGCATGCGTTTTTCAGCCATGGTGCGCAGGTCGGCTTCCGTGGCCAGCGCAGCGGCAGTCTGCGTCAGGCGGGCATTGCGATCGGTCAGTGCTGCGGTCATGCCGTCGAACTGCCGCGCGAGGTCGCCGAATTCGTTTTTGACGGCGCTGTCGACGCGCATGTCGTGGTTGCCCTCGCGCACCGCCTCAGCCACGCTTTGCAGCCGTGCCAGCGGTTGCAGGACGCGCCGCAGGACGACGTAGGCCAGTTGCGCGATCACCAGCATGAAGGCCAGGGTGATGCCGGCAAAGATCCAGAGTCGCCGTTGGCTGATCTGCTTGCGCTGGTCATCGAGTTGCCGGGCCCACAGATATGAATTATTCGATACCGCCTGGGTGCTGGTCAAGAGACTGTCGATCAGTATTTGCCGGCGATCGTTGGCCACCACGCCAGCCCGCGTTCCGGCAGGGTCCGTGGCGCTGGTTCCGAACTTCCCGCTGTGTTCGAGTTCAATGAACAAGGCGCTGATATCGGCCAGGTCGGTGTCGAGCTTGCGCAGCACGTTTGCCTGTTCGCCGACGTGGGCGCCTTCCGGGCCGATCGCCTCGTCGATGGCGGCAGCGCGCAAGTGCCATTGCTGCGCCGCACGCGCTTCTCCGGTATAGGCAAATTCCTGGGTGAGCGCCAGCAGGTCGGCAGCAGCCTGGGCGGCGCTCTGTGCACGGTCCTGGCCACGGCGCAGAGCATCTTCCGTATGCAGGTAGGTAATCAATCCGGCCAGTGCAGCAATGCAGACGGCACTGGACAGACCAAGTGAAAAAATGAGCTGGCTGCGGATACGCATGATCGCTTACTTCAACAGCGTGATTGCCGATGGATTGATCTTCGACAGTGGAATCGGGTAAATGAAATTCAAGTAGTTTGCTGGTTTCTTGCCGACGGCGTCCGGCTGGCGGGCATACCAGCGTGCCTCGCTCTCCAGGGTCTTGATGAAGGTCTGGTCGAGTCCAAGCTGGAACTCCATGCTGGGAAATAATGTTGCAACCGTTGCCGGATCCAGATGCAGTCTTTCCTGCATCAGTTTTTTGGCCGCCGCCGGTTCGGTTTCGATGAATTCCCGGGCCCGGTTCAAGGCGCGCAGCAGGCGCATGATCTGGTCGTCACCGACACCGATGAAATTACTGGCTGCAACCAGATTGAAGGTAACCGTATAGATCTTCGGATTGTGCAGTTGCACCGCATCACCGGCCAGCAGGGTTTTCGCTTGGGATACCGATGGTTCGAATGCCGATATCGCATCGACTTCGTGCCGCGCAATGGCCGTGGCCAGATTGTTGGCGTCGACATTGACCTGAGATACTGTCGCCGGGTCGATGCCATTGTAGAGCAGGTAGGCATTGAGGTAATAATCGCTGCTGGTCCCTTTTGCCACGCCGACCCGCTTGCCGGCCAGCTGCGCGGGCTTGCCGATGCCGGCACTTTTGCGCACGACGATCTGCACGTCGTTCGGCGATTTTGCCACGGTGGCCACGACACTGAAATCATTGCGCTGAAAACTGGTGACCATGATCGGTGCATCGGCCACGGTGGCCATCTGCGCTTTCCCTTCCAGCATCATGCCAAGACATTTTCGCCCTGGGAAGCAATCGACCAGATTGACCTTCAACCCTTCCTGCGCGAAATAATTTTTTGCGTCGGCCACGAAAAAGCCCAGGGAGTACGGCAGCGTGGCTACTGCAATCGTCAGTGGCGGCGCTGCTTTCTCCGCGGTCGGTGCTGCCATCCCCGGCAGACCGGTCGCCAGCAGCCCGGTCGCCAGCAGGGCACTGGCCAGGAGAGCATGCCGGGCAGTGGGCAGAAAACACCGTCTGCAGCGCGCCAGGCGGTAGAACAGTGGCGATCGATTCATGGGAAGCTACCTTGAAAAATCATGCTGTAAGAGAGCGATCTGGCTGAACAAGACGGATCAGGAGATCTGAAAATTATTCCTGCCTGCTTTTTTAGCCTGGTAGAGCGATTTGTCTGCCAGGGCCAACAGTTCGTCCGGCGTCATGTTGTTGGTGTGCGCATAGGCAATGCCGATGCTGGTACTGACCTGCAGTTTGATCTTGCCGATGGCATGGGCAGTTGCCATGGCTTCGATGATCTTGGTGGCGACCAGTTTCGGCTCGCTGGCATTTTGCAAGCCTTCCAGCACGATCACGAATTCATCGCCAGCCAGGCGCGCGACGGTGTCCGTTTCGCGCACCGCTGCCTTCAGGCGCCGGCCGAATTCGATCAGCACGGCGTCCCCGGTGGCATGACCGTATTCATCATTGATGGCCTTGAACCTGTCGATGTCGAGATACATCACCGCCATCGACGTCTTGCTGCGCTTGGCGCGGGCGCTTGCCTCGAGCATTTTTTCCTGCAGCTGGAAGCGGTTCGGCAAACTGGTGAGATGGTCGAAACGGGCCATCACGGCCAGCCGTTGTTCGGATTCCTTTATCTTGGAAACATCCGAGGTGATGGTGTAAAAACCGTTGACCATGCCGTCGGAGGCGACATCGGGAATGTAGACCGAATGCAGGAAGCGCTTCATGCCAGCAGCCTCGGAGCAGATCTCGAACTCGACCCGTTCCCCGGCCAGGGCACGGTCGACGTACTCGCGGCGTTCTTCGGCAATGGCAGGGTTGACATCCTCGAACAGGCGGTCCTGCACGGCATCCGCCGTCACGCCCATCCAGGCTTCGATGGTAGCGTTGGCAAACTTGAAACGCCGCTGGGAATCAATGTAGGTGATCAGCACCGGCAGGTTGTCGGTGATGGCGGCGAGGCGTCTTTCACTGTCTGCCAGTTTTTGTTCCGCCACGCGCCGTGCCGTGACATCCACGGCCATCGCATAGAAACCGGCGACGACACCGCGATCATCGATGTCAGGCACGTATTCGCACTGAAAATAAACCGAGCCATCGCCGGAGCCGGATCTGCGTTCGACCGAGATTCGCTCGCCGGAGAGCGCCGCTTCGATTTCCGGCGCCATTCGCGCGTAGGCAACCGGACCATGGACATCGGCCACGGACCTGCCGAGCATGGCGTCCGGATCGAAGCCGAGCAACGTGCGGTAGGAGGAATTGGCGAATCGATAACGTTGTCGGGCGTCGATGTAGCCGATCAAGGCTGGCAGGTTGTCGGTCACCAGGCGCAGGCGGGCCTGGCTTTCGGCCAGGGCATCACTGACGCGGCGGCGGTCGGTGATGTCGTCGATGGTGCCGACGAAGCCGGTGAACTGGCCGTCGACGACGATCGGCGCGGCCATCACCTTGCACAGCACCGTGCTGCCATCGGGGCGGATGAAGCGCTGGAAATTCGTGTATTCCGCCTGGCGCGAGGCTGCCTGCGCGCAGGCACCGAGGACGCGGCTGCGGTCGTCCGGATGCAGGCCGGCCAGCCAGCCCATGCCAGCGGCGCCGGCGGCCGACAATCCGGTGATCACTTCATATTTTCGATTGATGTAGGTGAAGGCATTCTGCGTGTCGGTGCGGAACAGGCCGAGCGGCGAGGCATCGCTCACGCCCAGCAGTTGCGCCTGTTTCTTCTTCAGCTCGAAGGTCTGCAGGGTCGTGTTCGTGATGTCTTCGGAAATGCCGAGCATGAAATCGACCGCGCCCGCCTGGTCGAACAGCGGAATCGACGTGGTGCGGACGTAGCGCACGGAGCCGTCGAGCGCCTTGACTTCATGGAACGGAATTTCGATCGATGCGCGCTTGCTGGCCAGGGTACGGTCATGCGCATCGTAGAGCGCGGCCTGGTCGGGCGGCAGGAACTGATCGTTGGTATGGCCGATCACGTCGTCGGCAGCGTAGCCTGAGATGGTTTCGCAGGCGCGGTTCCAGATCACGATCTCACCGGCACGCGGCCCCTGCATGTGCTTGCTGAAGATTGCCACCGGCAGGGCGTCGATGAGCGTCTTCAAGAACAGCTGGTTGCTGCGCATCTCGCGGATGCGGGCACGATTTTCGATCTGACGGCTGACCTGACGGCCCAGCGCCATCAGCGCGTCGCGCTGGGTCTGACTCAATTGGCGCGGCACGGTGTCGATGACGCACAAGGTGCCAAGCCGGTGACCTTTTTCCGAGGCCAGCGGCGCGCCGGCATAGAAGCGAATGTCGGGCGCACCGGTTACCAGGGGATTGTCGGCGAAGCGTTCATCGGCCAGCGCGTCTTCCACCTCGAACAGCGTGTCACCCAGTATGGCATGGCCGCAGAACGAGATCGCGCGCGGCGTCTCCGTTGCGTCGATCCCGACCCGGCTCTTGAACCACTGGCGCTCGGTGTCGAGGATCGTCATCAGCGCGATCGGCGTGCCGCAGATGTGGGAGGCGAGTTGCGTCAGGTCGTCGAATTCGGCTTCGGGAAGCGTGTCGAGCAGGTCGAAGTGATGCACCGCCTCGAGCCGGCGCAGTTCATCATCAGGATAGGGGGCAGATTTCATGGTCGGCTGCAATTGGCAATCCGACCGACACTAGCACGTGGAAAGAATTACGAAAGGCAACAAAAGCATGGAGATGCTGATCGTTGCTTAAAACCAACAGCGCGCTTGCGCATTGCCGGGCTGCGGGATGATCGCTTGGTGGGCAGCGCATGATTCGGCACCGGCTTGAGACCGGCTTGGCTCGGCTTGGCTCAGGCTCAGGACGTCGTCAGCGACGCGTTGCCGGGCGCATGGGCTGGCAAGGTCACCGTGAATCGACTGCCGCAACCGGTGCCCTCGCTGGACGCCGCCACGGTGCCACCGTGCGCCTCGACCAGATCCTTGACCAGTGCCAGGCCAATGCCCAGGCCCTGACCGTTGTAACGTGCGGCATGGGCGTCCTGGACGAAAAGGCGGAAGACATCAGGCAATACATCGGCCGTGATGCCGATTCCACTGTCTGCGACACAAATCTCGATGGCGGTCGCTCGCACGGCCACCGACACCGTGATCGGCGTGTTTTCCGGAGAATATTTCGAGGCATTGTGGAGCAGGTTGGCAAAGACCTGCACCAGCCGGACCGGGTCGCCTTTGACCAGCACGGGCGAGCTCGGCAGCGTGCAATGCAACACTTGCTGCCTGGCCTGGATCGCCCCTTCGACGATGTCGATTGCCTGCCGGATGGTGTCGAGCAGATCGATCGGCTTCTGATCCACGCGCATCTTGCCGGTGGCGATGCGCGACATGTCGAAGACGTCGTCGAGTAGTCGTTTCATGTGCGTGATCTGCCGCGCGAGCAGCGCATGGATCCTCGCGGTGCCAACTGCTCCCGGCGCCGAACCTTCCAGCAACAGCGCCGCATTCTGGATCGGGCCGAGCGGCGCCCGCAATTCATGGGCGAGCATCGCCATGAAGGCGGTCTGTCGCCGAAGGGTTTCCTCCGCCACGAATTTGAGTTCATGCACGGCCAGGACATTGGCGAGCATGCGTTTGTCGGCAATCCGCCGATATCGGTGCCGTTGTTCGATTTTCGGAGAATTGATTTCAGGCAGCGGCGCCAGGCCGGTCGCCAGGTCGACTCCGTCCGTTGCAGAAGTGTCAGGCATGGACTTGGCAAACGCGAAGCTCCCACGCTGGATCTGTCCGGCCTTGCCCACCGCTTCGCTGGCCAGCGCAAGCAGTGCTTCCGCATCCTGGCCGTCGTCGGGATACAGGCTGATGCCCACACTGGCAGTCAAACCCGTCAAATGGAGGCCGACCTGTTTGGCGGCCTGGATTGCCGTCAAAATCTCGTCGACCACCACCATCGCCTCGGCAGGGCCGGACACGTTTTCGAGCAAGATGATGAATTCATCGCCACCGTAACGGCTGACTGTATCGGCATCGTGCACGGCGCTGGAAATGCATTGCGCCGCGACTTGCAGCGCCTGGTCACCCGCGAGATAGCCGAGCGTGTCGTTGATGTTCCTTAACTGGTTCAGCTTGACGAGCAGCAGCGCGAGGCGGGAACCATCACGTTGCGCTTTCGTGATCGCATGCGAAAGCTGATCCTGCAAGATCAGACGGTTGGGCGGACGTGTCAGCGAATCGCGCGGTCCCGTGCGGGCCGACCCCTGAGATTTCTGGTCGTTGGCAGCACGTTGCACGTGCGCCTGCAGCGCAGCCAGCACCAGATGCTCGTTGGCCTCGATTAACTGCTGCACCTGTTCATGATCGACGATATGTTCCGACATGGCCTTTCCCTTCCAGGGCAGCGATTGGCTGCCTTCACAAGCCCGTGCTGCCTTTGCATACTCCTCTGGTACGAACCGCTTTCTTGCAACACTTTCGAGGACGGCCTACTTGCCGCCGTCGGGCACCAATTGATGATGCGAGTCCAGGCCGGTGTCATTCGCCTCGGTATCAGCTGCCGGCTCCTTGATGCGCTTTTTCGTCGGGCGTCCACCCAGCAGGCCTTCTTCGCCGATCAACATCTCGCCGATCTGGATGCCATTTTCGTCGATCATGTATTCACGAAGTGCATCGGAATGGGCGCTGGCCCGTACCTTCACTACCGCCATCATGCGCCGCAATCGGCTGTCGACCTCGATATATCGTTGCACGATGATGGCGTCGGTCAGGAATGCCGTGCCGTAGGGGCTGAAGCGCAGGTCAGAATAGCGGTCTTCCAGTTCGCAGGTCATGACGACGGTAACGCCCAGGTCGGTCAAGGTATTGACGAGGCGCAGCATCGACTCCCTGAACTCTTCGCGAAAGGTCGGCGCGAGGGCGATTTCAAATCCCGACAAGGAGTCGATCAGCACCCGGGTTGCACCGACGCGGTGAATTTCATCGACCAGCAAAACGATGATTTCGTCGACCGATAGGTCGGGCCGGCTGGAATCGATGACATTGACGGCACCGTCCTCGATCAGCTGCGCCAGGACCGGGCTATGGCGTTTGCGGGTCGGCCGCTGCTCGAATGCCGCGACCACGCCGGTCTCGCCAAGCCGCGCGCCTTCGGCCAGGAAGGCAGCGGCCAGCACGCTCTTGCCGGAGCCGGATGGTCCGGCGATCAGCAGGGAATAGTGCTCCGGCAAGCCACCCCCGAGCATGTCATCGAGTTGTGGGATGCCGAACTGCAGGCGTGCGGCCGGCCGTTCGTCGTTCTCGATGCGCAGCGTGCGGATCGGCGCGTAGATCCGGATGCCCGGCTTGTCGATACGGAAAGAATGCTGGCCTGGCATGGCAGCCTGGCCACGCATCTTGACGACCTCGATCTTGCGCACCATCGAATTACGCTGACTGCTCTGGCGCAGCCAGATCAGTCCATCGGCGACGGTGAAGACCGGATTGACATCGCCCGGCTCGATGTACTCGCCGATCAAGAAGCTGGTTGCCTGCCAGCTCGTCATCATCACCCCGAGTTGCTGCACGAAGTGCTCCAGCTTGGCATGCGCATTCCCATCGAGAAGCGAGGCCCGCACCACCGAGCGGAAGGAATCGATGAAGACCAGCCCGGGTTTCTGGGTGCCGACCTCCTCGATGATCCGGGCCAGTACCAGGTCGAGATCGCCGCTCAGCGTTTCTTCGGACAAGTTGACGAATCGGATGTAATCGTTGATCGCATCCTCGTTGAAGAAATCAAACTGCTGCTGGTAACGCAGCATCTTCAGCGGCGGCTCTCCCAGGACCGTCAGGAACAGCGCCGGGCGTTCCGGACTTGCCAGGGAAAACATGATCTGGTGGGCCAGCGTCGTCTTCCCGCTGCCGGGCTGGCCAGCGATCAGGTTGAACGAAAACTCCGGCAAACCGCCACCGAGCAGTGCGTCGAAACCCGGCACACCGGTTGGCAGGCAATTGATCATTACTTTTGTACGTGTCACGACTTTTCCTCGCCGGCTGAGTCAGTCAGAAGCGGGCACAGCGCCGGCCGGAGCAGGCGATCAGTGAGAGAGGGGCCGATCAGATCGACCAACAGGCGGTGAAAATGCTGGAGCAGGCCATCGCAGGCGATATCGAAATCATGCGGTGGCTGCGCCAGCAGGACTCGACGCAAGCGGTCGAGGTCGATCGGCGACTGCAAAGAGGTGGAGGCGGCACACAACCAGGGATGGTCGCGCGCGGTGGTCTCGATGCTGGCGTGATAAAGCGCATCGATGCCACCCTTGCCAATGATGGAACGCATCACTTTGTCTATTTTTGTCCAGGACAACACAACCAGATCGACCGTCTTTTCATGATCCCCATGGCGCTTGAAGTGATCGGAAAAAGCGGTCTTCGCCCAATTGACCTCTTCGCTTTCCATGGGCTGCCCGCGTTGTGATATTCGTCTGGCATCATACACCGCGCAAGGCGCGCGCCGACGGTTTCGTCATCCATTGAATCAAGGCGTCACTTGCCATCGGCCTGGCGAATACGTAACCCTGCACCAGATCGCAGCCGAGCGCCTTCAGTTCGGCCACCGTGGCGGCATCCTCGGCGCCCTCAGCCACCACCTTCAGGTTGAAATTATGCGCGAGGTTGACGATGCTGCGCACGATCTGGTGGTCCTGCGGCGAATCGACCATGTTGTGCACGAACATGCGATCGATCTTCAGCTCCGAGATCGGGAACCGGCGCAGATAAGCCAGTGAAGAATAACCGGTGCCGAAATCATCGATCGCCAGATCGAAGCCGGCTTCCCGCAGCGCCATCAGGATCAGGCTGGTCTGGTCGATGTCACGGATCAAGCCGCTTTCGGTGATTTCCAGGCCGATTGCCGACGGCGGCGTGTTCCAGACTTCGAGCGCCTGCAACAGCAGGGCCGGCAACTCCTTCATCGCCAGCGATTGCGCCGACAGGTTGATCCAGATCTGCAGGTCGACACCTTGGCGCAGCCAGCCCTGGCGCTCGCGCAGCACGGTATTGAGCACATGCATGGTGAGAGCGCCGATCAGGCCGGCGCGCTCGGCGGTTTCCACCAGCAGCACGGTCGGCACGTACTGCAGATCATCTGCTGGCCAGCGCACCAGGGCTTCGGCGGCCAGCGTCTTGCCGGTCACGAGATCGACCTTGGGTTGATAGGCGACCGTCAGGGAATTCGCCGACAGCACCCGCTTGACCGCGCTTTCGATATCGTCCGGCAAGCCGCCACCGCCCTCGACCAATTCCGAGATCGCATGGACATTGCCGGCGGCGCGCGCCGTCTGGCGCGCCTGATCGGCCGCCCGCAAGAGCGACAACACCGCACTGGCATTCTGCGGCGCGCAGGCAATCCCGATGCTGGCCCGCATGAACACGGCCTGGCCGTCCTGGACGAAGGGTGGCTCCAGCAAGTGCGCCAGCCGGTTCACGGCCAGCAGCGCCAGCGCCTGGGCTCGCAATCGCGGCAGCAACAGCCAGAGCTCGTCGGGCGCCACCAGGGCAAAGCTGTCGGCGTCGCGCAGCATCGAGCCGACACGACCGCACAATTGCGCCGTGACGGCGCGCGAGGCAGCGTCGTCGAGCAGGCAGGCGATGCGGTCGGAGCGCTCCAGCGACACCACCAGAAGCGCCACGACCGGTGCGGCGCCTGGTGTGCCGGGCGGATGTGCGCCGGTCGGGGCATCGGCGTCGGCGTCGGCGTCGGCGTCGTGCAGGGCCGAGGCGGCCAGTGTTTCCTCAGCCAGGTTTGTCAGTGCATCTTGCAGCGCCTGGCGAAATGCCGGCAGCGACAGGCGACGGCCGGCCAGTGGCATGGCGGAATCCACCTCGCCTGACTGTGAAACAGGTGATGTTGCCGGGGATCGGTCGGTCAGCATGGCATCAGCTCAAATAATAGTCGCGGTAGTCGATGCCGTAGGAGCCGTCGGCCAGTCCGCGCAGGATTTTCTTGCGCTCGGGGTTGCGTCCCATGAGTTCCAGCGGATACGGCTGCGCCAGCAGTTCTTTCTCGGCGTCGGTCAGCACCAGCACTTTCGGTTCCAGCCGGCGCACGCCATTGTGCTCGATGACGATGGCGGCCTCGCCGGTCGTCAGTTCGATCAGCGAGCCGACCGGGAAGATGCTGATGGCCTGGACGAACTGCTCCACCAGCGGGCCGTGAAGCTTGGTCTCGGCTTCGCGGAACAGTTCCTTCATGGCGTCGAAAGCCGAATGGGTGACATCGTAGGCGCGCGCCGTCGTCATGGCGGCAAAGGTGTCGGCGATTGCCGCCATGCGACCATAGACGCTGATGTCGGCGCCACGCAGTGAGCGCGGATAACCGCTGCCATCGATGCGCTCGTGATGCTCGAGGATGCCGCGGGCGACAAAGGGCGGCAATGGCTCGCTCTGCTGCAGCGCGGCGATGCTGTAGCTGACATGCCGCTTCAGCAGCCCCGCTTCGGCCGGCGTCAACTGTCCGGCCTTGTCCAACAGCGCCTTGGGAATCTTCAGCATTCCGATGTCGAGCAGGAGGCCGATGCTGCCCAGTTCCGACAGCTGTTCTTTCGGGAACCCCAGGTGCCGGCCCAGGGCCATCATGTAGATCGCCACCTTCAGGCCGTGAAGATAAGTTTTTTTACTCTCGTCGCGCATGCGGGTCGACCACATCAAGGCAGCCGGATTGCTGATGACGCTGTCGACCAGCACCGCAACGATCGGCTTGACGGTGTCGATGTCGACCGGCAGGTCGGCGCGGATGTCGCTGACGATTTTTTCCAGGACGATGCTGGCGTTGGCCACGACCTGCTGGGCCCGCACCATTTCGACTTCGATCGGCGCCTGGTCCCGATAGTCGTACAGCGGCATGCCCTCGGGCAGGTAATCCGGCCGGTCCCTAGGGCGGCGCAGGTC
>JAYTLK010000094.1:0-9991 GCA_043729515.1 Herminiimonas sp. | reverse complement strand
CAGGTGTTGCAGGTTGTTCAAAACACCGGGATCGACCCGCATTGCCTGAAGCTCGAACTGACCGAAAGCCTCCTGGTCGACGATGTGGAGGCAACGATTGCCAAGATGTCGGCGTTGAAAGCGCATGGCATTGCCTTCGCGCTGGATGATTTCGGCACCGGATATTCATCGCTTTCCTACCTGAAACGCCTTCCCCTGGATGAATTGAAAATCGACCAGTCTTTCGTGCGCGATGTCCTGACCGATCCGAACGATGCAGCGATTGCTCGTACGATCGTTGCTCTGGCGCAGAGTCTGGGCTTGTCGGTCATCGCCGAAGGCGTCGAGACCGCTGCCCAGCGTACATTCCTGGCCGAACATGGGTGCAACGCGTATCAAGGGTATTTGTTCAGCAAGCCTCTGCCGGCAGCAGCGTTCGAGCGCTTCGTGATTGACACCGCTGTACTGAACGAAAACGTCGCGCAAAAGAAAAGTGCTGCATTGTCTAGCACAGCGTCGTCGATCGCCACCCCCAAGGACCGCGCGGCATGAAAGTGGAATGGCTCCTGCCGGCGGGAGAACTGGTGGTTGCGCTCGTCATCGGTCTGGCAATCTACCTTGCGACACGCAAGCGTTGAAGCCCGCCCTTCCCGACTGATCGGCCTTTTGTTCTCTCTACCGATCAGTTCAGTGGGTAGGGACGGCCGACGGCAAATCCCTGCGCATGATCGATGCCGGACTCTTGCACGTGCCGCAAAATTTCGGCGTTTTCAACATATTCAGCAATCGTTTCGATTTCCATCGCATGGCCACCCTGGTTGATGGATGCGACCATGGCGCGAATGACAGGATCGGTCGCCACTCCAAGCACGAAGCTGCAGTCGATCTTCAAGAAATCCACAAGCAGGTTCTTCAGCTAGCTGAATGATGGGAGTCCGCTGCCAAAATCATCCAGCGCAAAACGACAGTCGTGTTTATTGATTTCTTGCATGAACATGTGGACCTTGATCAAGCTTGATCAGGTTGCCGGTTGCTGCAGTCTCCGTAATCTCGAAACAGATCATTTCGGGCCGCACCGAAAATTCATCGAATTGCAGGTTGATGTAGTCCATCAGGCCGTCGACTTAGCCAGTTGCAGTGCGTCGCCAAGGGAACAGTAGCGCAATAGCACCCCCCAGTTGGTCGGCACCCAACCGTGACAGCCAATCCTTTTCACGCATGCGGCCCTGCAGCAGATACGCAAGCTGTCGCAGCAATGCGCCACCTGCAACGTGACCGGACGTATCGTTGACGATCTTGAATTGATCGAGATCGGAGAATAGCAGTGCGTGCCGGGTGGACTCGTCACGCGCTCGACAGCACGAGGCCGACCTGTGCTTCAAATTCACGCCGGTTGATCAACCCGGTCTGGCCCTCGTGCGTTGCTTGCCAGGAAAGCTCAAGACGCAAACGTTGCTCGTGGCTGATATCGTGGAATACGAGCACCGTTCCCAAAATCGTGCCGTCCTCGCCGCGAATCGGCCCCACGGAATCCTCGATATCGATGTCCCTGCCACCACGAGCACGCAGGATGCCGCGCGGCGCCATGGAAATCGTAGCGTGATGAATCAGGCATCGCGATGCGCTGTTTTCGATCAGTTGGCTTCCCCGCTCGGAAGCGATGCGAAAAACCGTGTCAACCGCCTGGCCTCTGGCCTGCGCAACCGTCCGGCCAGTCAAGTTTTCTGCGATTTTGTTCAGATAGGTGACACAACCTGCTGCGTCGGTCGTAATCACCCCGTCGGCAATCGACTCAAGGGTGACCTCGGCAAGTTCTTTTTGTTCATACGACAGACTGGCCGCCAGTTTCTTGTCCGTGATGTTCCAGATGACGCTGCAGGCAATAAAACGTAATCCTGAATTACATTAACGGCGCAGATGAATGCTCCAATCAACCATAAGCGAAAGGAAAAAAGGTGCAGGCTTGATGCAAGGTTGCGCGCGTGGCTGACCCTGTCTTACGCTTGCTTCCCAGACCATGGGCGGTTCTGATCAACGTTATCAATAGCGCCTCCTTGCGCTCATCCATCTGCTCACCAAGGGATGCCAAGTTCAGCCTCGCATTCTTCGCATCAGGAAACCTCTCCGCTCCCTATTGCTCGACATGGTGTTCGATCTATTCGGCGACGGCCGTGACCTTGGCAGTAAACATTGAATCGCCCGGGGCAATTTCCTGGATTTGTAAGATCAACTTCCTGCCACTCGCATGCTCTACCTTGACTTCATTGAGCATGACGTTTTCGTCAGTTGCGGCACGCACGGCGGGAAAAATTTCTTCTTCGATCTACAGGTGAACAAGAAATGCAAGGTAAATCTGTTCGGCCAATGCATCATTTTCGGTCGTGCCATCTGCCTTCGTTGCCTTTTCAAAATCCTTGAACAACTTGCCGAGCTGTTCATGCTCATAGGTCAGCGAGCTAATCGACACCTTGCATATCAGTGCTGACGTACCATTCGCCTTCGCAAGAACTTGCTAAACCTGTAGACAGGTATCGTTGATCATCATTGCTTCCATTCGACTGGCGAGTTTCGAGCGCCAGAACTTTTCGTATGATCGCGAGCAATCAGCAATCAGCAATCAGCAATCAGCAATCAGCAATTGGCAATCAGCAATCAGCAATCAGCAATCAGCAATCAGCAATTGGCAATCAGCAATCAGCAATTGGCAATCAGTGCACGGTCTCGTTACCGAGTTCAATGCGGTACGACACTTTGCCCTATGCCATCCTTCAGCAGACCTTGAAATGTATTTGCACGTAATAATTCAAGGCTGTTCGCAGATGCGTTGATTGTCGTATGGCTGAGTATTGATTGATTGTTCAAGGTGTTCTGGATGATGGTTGCCGCTTGTGGCAAATTACTCAGTCCTGCAGTAAATGAATTGCCGGCGCCGTTTTGCAGAATTGCAACGGAGCTGATCGGCAAGCCGCTAGACCCTGCCATGCTTACGGCACCAGCATCTCCAGTTCCGATCCCGTTCATTGCTGGCAGATTGAAGCTGGTGGTCGTCACAAGCGCACCGTTCAGGTAGACCGCTCTTTCAATACCGAATGACAACGTCAGCCGCAGCGATGTATCGAAGCCACCCCGCGAATCGTCGAGAAGATGGCTTTCGACTGCAACCCAGTCCTGTAATTTTCCAGTCAGGGGTTCACCTGCTGCCGACGCTAGCAAGTTAGCGCCGTTCCCAATGCTGCCAATGGTAAGAGCGGTTTCATGCGAGTTTTTTCCCCCTTCAACCGACAGATGTAAAACTTTTTCCGAGAGCAAGATCAAGGGAGACTCTTGCAGCAGCGCTTCCGGCCGTATTTCTTGCGCCTCTGCCCCATCCGGCATTACTGCCGGGATCATGTTTTCTGCTTGCGTCGACATGGTCATGCCCGATAGGCTGCCAAAGACAAGCAACATGGCCGGCATCCAGGTCGTGCAACGTGGATTTTTTCGCATGTGATTTCCTTTAATAATCGCCGGGCCCGAGCTTGGGGAGCATCGCACCTCGAAATGCTTCTCCCTGCAAGATACCGGCGACAGGTGCAACCGGCGCGGCGCGCCAATCCTGGGCATTGTTGAACGAGGCCGATTGCTGGTTGTTATGGATGACAAACAAAAGCCGGTTTTGCCATATCTCTTGGAATCCACTGCGTGACATGGCGCGAGTGCCGGTTGCTGGATCGCCGATTAACACGCGGCCGTCGCGCAATCCCTTGAGCACGACAAAATGGTGGTAGCCTTTTTCCGAAATCAAGACGATCGCAGGCAGCCCGGCGTCGGCGAGTTTGTCCAACGGCTGGACGAAGCCATCGGCTTCATAACCCAAGGTCTTGAGATATCGCTTCATGTCCAGCAGGGAAAACCCCTCATGCCGGATCTTCACCTGGTCTCCGGATGCATACATGCCTTCGAAGACCGCCTGTTCATCGACTGACCGGCCATATTGATAAGTAAGCAGTGTCGCCAATGCCGCCGACCCGCAGCTGAAATCGAACTGCTGCCGTTTCGTCGCATGGAATCGTGCTTCTTTCAGGCTGGTCACACCGACGGTGTACGCGCCGCCGATGCCAGCGAGGTCCAGACTGCCTGCATGCGCAGTGTTGATGTTTCCTACCAAAATCGCGCACGTTACAACCTTCAACCACAATCGATTCCGATGGAAAGCTGTCTGCACGCCGGGTGGCTTAATGACACTGTCAGCGCTCCCCGATGTCGCCTGGAACAACATGCCTGCATGTCGAAATTTCGCTCGGATCGCCATCACGCCGCGTGGCTCTCGCCGACGATGTTGTCAGCGAAGCTGCACATTGACGATGGTAGAATTTTGAATAAGAACATTGGCGCCGGTATTTTGGATGACGACCGGGATGCCGCTTGCGTTGGTAAATGCGCCGTCGCGAATCGCATTCGAACCGGTGGCGACATCTACCGCCCGGTTATCGCCAACCACGCCTGTGCTAATGATGCCGCTCAACGGCTGCGTAGAACCAAGATCAGCACCGCCACGCTCATTTTCCAATAGAGCGGGACTCAGTGTCTTGCCAAGCCCCGCGATCTCGAACACTGCGGTCGACGTATCAGCGATGACCTCAAGGAGCGGCTCCGCTTCAAATGTTGCGCTGTTTCTGTCGGTCAATGACGCACTTACCAAGGCAGGCGGCCTGATACCCTGTTCCAGGGTGGGATAAAGCGTCTCGGCAACTGCAGCAGTGGTGCTCAGTCCAAGCAGGAGGATGCAGCAGCCCTGCTTTGTACGGGAAAGTGGAAATTTTTCGAGAAACATACGGTTGCTCCCTTGTTCAACGTCGTCGGAATGCCTGCTGCCCGCGTTGGCTTGGGCAGCCGGGGACTGCAAGATGTCAAGCTGTCCCCAGCGCTTTCTACAAACCGAATGGGGAACGACGGTCGGAACCGCCGAACCTTCTCGGAATCGCGTTGATCAGCGAGGTGCCAGGTTTGCCTGGACGTTGACGCTTTGCTGGACGAGAGAAGAAATCCCCGAGTTCTGGCTGATTGCCGTGATGCCGGCTGCGCCCGCACCGACTGCCGACATCGTGTTCGACAGATTGAACGTGCCTGCATTCAAGGCAATGCTGCCGCCCGCGCCACCGGCGCCACCCGTGCCGGACCCAGCGCCGCCAGCGGCGGTCTGGACGGCTGCGTTGTTGCCGCTGGTTGCGGTTGCATTTCCAGTTGTTGCAGCGCCGCCGGAGCCGGTGGCTGTTGCGGTTGCTGCACCAGCGGTCGTCGTATTGGTCGCGCTGCCGGCACCGCCGGTTGCTGTCGACGCGCCTGCGCTTGTCGTGCCGCCTAGTCCACTGCTGCCGCCAGCGCCGCCGGCGCCCGATGCCGTGGCCGTTCCAACGCCATTGCCGGTTGCCGTGCCGGTGCCTGCGCCGCCAGTGCCGGCCGAGCCGGTGCCACCGCCTGCTGCTGCAGTGGACGCCGTTGCTGCCGCCCCGCTGCCAGCGGCGGAGCCTGTACCAGGGCCGCCGGACGAGGTTGCGGAGTTGGCTGAATCACCTGCGCGGGCGTTGTTGAGCGATACGGCAGGTCCTGTTGTCTGCGTGCTCGTGTTCGTACCCACCGCGCCGGTACCTGTGCCGACACCGCCAGCGGCGCCATTGGTCGCACCCAGGTTCGATACCGTGTTACCGATGCCCGAGACCGTGTTGCCGGTGACGGTGCCGGTCAGGGCACTGGTCGATGTGGCAGTCGATACATTGAACGAGCCAGTCGAATAGGCATTACCGCTACGCTCACCGAGGATCGAGTTGTTACGCAGATCACCACCGCTCTTGTCATTGCTTCGATCCGAACTGTTGTCCTGTGCCGCAAGCGAGCCATCGCTTGCCAAGGCGCCAGTACCGGACTGCGTCGCTGTCGTGGTCGCCGTCTGCGGGCTGCTGGTCGTCGCACCGATTGGTGCGAAAGACGATTCTGCGGCCAGTGCGGAGCCGGCGTAGCCAAAGACGATGGCAAGCGCGGAAGCTACTAGTGTTTTCTTCATGAATATTTCCTCAAGCAAGTTGTCATTGATGTGGTGCTGGCGGGCGATCGTGGTGGCACTGGTAGTCCCTCCCATGAATGGCAGCGGACGGAGCTACAGGTGACGCCAGGACGTGAACCACACAGCAGGACGGGTGATATCCGGAAGCCAGCGACGCAGCGCACGCATTGCGATGGCCGCCACTGCACCGGGTGTCAGCCCGCAGCGCATTTCGCAAGATGCGTACCCGGGGCCGTCCTGTGATTGCAACTCGTTGATATGTTGTAAAAACCGTGCCTGCGGCGTGCCGCGAAAAACGATTTGGTTCAGTTTCGGGCGGTGGTACGGCCAGCGCTGGACCGCGACTGTAATAACCGTGGTACCTCGCGCGTTCTGGCCAATGCTTTTTATCCCTTTTGCTTGTCGAACGCGTCCATTGCGGACTTGTTTCAAGTCGGCTGGGTTCGAGTTATGCAACAGGCTTGTTTCGAATCATTGCCAGAAGAACTGTTAGGCGTTCTTTACAGCCCTTCCTGATTCCAGCGATCACATGCAGGCAATATGGAGTTGACTTGCAACGCTTGGACATGGCGAAACGCAGCCCTGACGGCGGCGCCTGCAAGCGAGTCGATGTAATGCGGGCCGGACCGACTGCGACAGTCGTCCTGGCGCAGTAAAAAGCATGCAGGGAAAATACAATCGATGCTGGGCCGACACGGTTAAGTTTCAATGAAGGCACGGTCTCCGACTGTAAATGTTTCGAGGCATCCACGTCAGACCGCAAAAACACGGCAGCCTGGATCGGCGCCAAAACCTTTGGCAATTGGCGGAAGAAATTTCCTATGCGCAATCATGCCAGATCCCCTTGATCGCAGACTGGATTGTGGGTGGCAGGCAGTTGTTGCAAGTAATGAGCAATCCCGGCAGCATGAATTGCGCATTCTCAATTTCCAGTTCGCTTGAATCGCTGATCCTTTGGTCTCTTTATTTCTGGAGGATTGCCTGGTGAAACGAATTCGACCGCAGCATCTCCGCAGGCTCGCCCCGGTGTGCGCGTTGATCGGCAGTTTGCTGCCCTTATGCAGCCAGGCAGCCGATGCCGTAAGTCCGCCAATCCAGGACGCAGCCACGCCAGCCGCGAGCGCGCAGTCGGCACCATCGACACAAGCGACACAACCAATACAACCGACACACGCGACACAAGCAACACAAGCGACACTGCCAAGTGAAACAATCGCACCGGTTCAGCCGCCCCAGCCGGTTGGCCGCCCGCCGGCCGAGGATCAGGTCGGCCGCAGCAACCGGCCGCCTGCGATCGCGCCAATTTTCGAGCAGCCTGGCGTCTTGACGCCGATCGGGAAATACGTGCTGGAACCATCGGTGCAATTTGGTTATTCCTCGAGCAACCGCGTGTCCCTCGTCGGCTATACCGTCATTCCCGCGATCCTCATCGGACTGGTCGACGTTCGCGAAGTCAAGCGCAATACCTTGACGGCAGCACTGACCGGACGCTACGGCTTGACCAACCGGCTCGAAGTCGAAGCGCGGGTACCCTACGTCTACCGCAGTGACTCGACGGTCAGCCGGGAAGTATTTACCGGAAGCGCGACCGACGCCGTGTTCGATGCGACCGGCAGGGCGATCGGCGACGCCGAGCTTGCCGCGCGCTATCAACTCAACAACGGCGGTCCGGATCAGCCATTTTATGTCGGCACCTTGCGCTTCAAGTCCCGTACCGGACGTGATCCGTTCGAGGTGGTGACCGACTGCGTGACGCGCTGCCTGGGCAACACGACGGGAACAGGGCTGCCGCTGGGGTTGCCAACCGGGTCCGGCTTCTACTCCCTCCAACCGGGCATCACCTGGCTGTTTCCCTCTGATCCGGCCGTATTTTTCGGCAGTGTCACTTACCTGAAAAATTTCAAGCGCAGTAACGTCAGCCGCAAGGTGATCAACGGCGAAGAATCGCTTGGCGAGGTTGCGCCTGGCGACATCATCGGATTCAATTTCGGCATGGGACTGGCGCTGAACGAAAAATCGTCATTCAGCATCGGGTATGACCATAATTCGATCGGGCGAACCAAGCAGAATGGTGTGACTGTTCCAGGCTCGGTGCGCACGCAGCTCGGCACCCTGCTGCTCGGTTACTCGTTCAGGATCACGCCGAAAACCAGCCTGAGCTTGTCGGTCGGCGCCGGCCTGACCAGGGATACGCCGGATGTATCCTTGACGATCCGCCTGCCGATCAGTTTCTAAAAGAGGTGGGGATCAAACAGGGAGACGGGTTCGCTTCGGCCGGCATGCAAGGCTTGGCCTGACGATCGACCTGATGTCTGGTGCCGGCATGGCGTCTCGCATGATGCGCTAGGTAATGGGGCCGGATGGCACGACGGTGTCGGCTTGTGGTGCGAGCAGCTGCAATTGCTCTGCATTCAAAAAACACCATTCACCCGGATCCAGCGAAAGAGAATCGAGAGTCAGCCTGCCGATGGCAATGCGTTCCAGTGCAATACAGTGATTGCCGGCGGCCGCCAGCATGCGCTTGACCTGATGATATTTTCCTTGCTCTAGCACGATCTCGACATGGTGTTCGCTGACCTGCTCGCAGCGCACGGCGTGCAAGGGAACCGGTTCATCATGCAGCTTGACGCCAGAGCACAGCAATCTGACAAGCGTGTCGGTCACCGGGTCTTGCGTCATCGCGCGGTAAAGTTTGGGCACATGCCGTTTTGGCGAAGACTGGGCGTGAATGAATGGGCCATCGTCCGACATCAGGAGCAGCCCGGTCGTGTCATGATCCAGGCGGCCGACCGGTTGCACGTCGCGCCAGGTGAACTGTTCCGGCAGGATCGTCAGGATTCCGGGATGGTGACTCGGCTTGCGAGAGCACTCGACGTTCGGTGGTTTATGCAGCGCGACATACACGTGCTCACGATAATTCCACTCCTCATCGAACACCGTCAGGCGCAGGCCCCCTGGCAGGAATTCGGCACGGTAGTCGAGACACGGTACGTCATCGACGACGACGTCGCCGGCGGCGATCAAGTCGCGGCAATAACGGCGGCTACCAAAACCCTGCGACTGCAGGATACGATCGAGTGTCATCTTGCGCATGCCGGCACTCTACCAGAATGGCCAGTATCAATTCTCTACGGTGCCGATGGAATGCGAACTTGCGTGTTCAGCGCAACCGTGTCTTCACTGCCGCTGAATGCAGGGTCGGCAAAAACCGCTTCCACCGTCAGGCTGAACAACAATTTCAGGAACAGCCAGGACGGAACACCATCGAGAGAACGAATGTCAGTCTGCAGCCCGCGCAAATAGGCATGCTGCGCCAAGGATGGCATGCGGGCGAAGCAAGAGCGTGCCGAGTAGTGGCCTGCGCCGGAACCGGATGAGGCGATGATTCGCACCTCGGGCCGTGATGCGAGATCGATTTCGATCCCATCCAAGGCACTTCGGAACAGCGACCCTGGCATTGCTGGCACGACGTAGCCGCCAATGCGTCTGCCTGCTTGCCAGAAGCGGTTGCGATACAGACGATCGGTGCTGTTCCAACCGCCTTGCAGACATCGATCAATGAAGACGGCGGCGCCAGCGTCGTGCGCTCCGGGGCCGTGTTCATCGGCAGGAATCAGGCGTTCGACCGCTGCTTCAATGAAAATGGCATCGTCTCGCGTGAAAAAACCGTAGGCCTGCAATGCGGGCTGCAAGAGTTCTGTCGAGACTTCCGACTCAGGCGAATCTCCTGAATCTGCCGTATCCGGCAAGTCTGCCGTATCTGCCAAGTCTGCCGTATCTGCCAAGTCTGCCGTATCCGGCAAGTCTGCCGAGTCAGGCGAACCTGGCGAATCACTCGCGCTGCACGACATCATGCCGACGACGTACGCCAGGGGAAACACTGCGAGCCGCAGCATCAGTCTGCGTGCGGGCCGGGGCAAGGGAAGAATATGAAAACAAAGCGCATGGCAACTGACCTGCAAACAACATGCC
>JAYTLK010000093.1:0-32085 GCA_043729515.1 Herminiimonas sp. | reverse complement strand
CTTGCGCCCGGCCGGGATGTTCGAGAATGCGGCCAGGGTCGCGCAATTGCGCCGCACGCTCTGCCCTTACCTGCGCTCCTGTCCGTTGCCCAAGATCTGGATCGCGGAGTCGACCAGCGCTGAAGATGTGTTTGCACTGGTGATCCTGTTGATCGAGGAAGCTCTGTACGACAAGACGCTGATTTTCGTCACGGCCGCCGACGAGCCGTTGTTGTCCGAGACCCGTCTCGGCGCGTTCCCGGCCGAACGCATGGCGGGTTATGACGCCGGTTACCGTGCCAGCGGCGGCACCGGCAGCCTGGCCGATTATTGCGACCTGCGCGACGGTCATACGATGGTGTTTGCCGCACCGCTGCGTCGCAATTTGATCTGGGCCCAATACGATCTCGTCACCGACCGCTCTTTCAACGAGTTTCAATTCATTTCGTGCCGCCGGGTGTTGCCGGAATTCGGCATGTCGTTGCGCCGCCGCGCCTTGCAGCTGTTCGCGGACAGCCTCGCACCCTTTGGGATTCTGAGCGTTGACACGGCCGACGAACTCGATGCGGTGCCGATGGCGATGCAGTTCCAGGCCGTCTCACGGGACCACGGCCTGTACCGGCGCATCAGCTGAGCATCTTCCTCCTTTCTTTCATGCCGCCAGATCTCTCCCTGCCCCTGTTTCACATCGCGTTCCATCGCTTCGTGCCGGTTGTCGCGCCGGAGGAGCTTGCGACCAGCCTGCGTTTGCTCACAGCTGATCTGCTGGGCAGCATCCTCGTTGCGGAAGAAGGCATCAATGGCGTCGTCGCAGGGCCGGCCGCCGCACTCGACGCGTTCGAAGCCGCGCTCGGCGATGCGGCTTATTTCGATGGCAATTTTCAGGGGTTGTCGTTCAAGCGCAGCGCCTGCATCACGCCGCCTTTCGCACGCATGAAGGTGCACCGGCGCAGCGAGATCGTGGCGCTTGGCGTGGAAGAAGTCGATACCGCCGGCCGTGGTGGCATCGATGTCTCGCCGCAAGCGTGGCGCGCGCTGCTCGACGCCGATGACGTGGTGGTGATCGACAACCGCAACAGCTTCGAATTTCGGCTCGGCCGGTTCCGTAATGCCATTGATCCGCAGGTGGAGAATTTCCGGGATTTTTCCACCTGGATGGCAGCCCAGGCGGCAGGCTGGCAAGCCAGCGGCAAGCGGGTGGCGATGTACTGCACCGGTGGCATCCGCTGTGAAAAAACCAGCGCCTGGATGCAGGATCTGGGCTTGGAAATCTACCAACTCGAGGGCGGCATCCTGAATTATTTCCAGAGCATGCCGGATGCACAGCGTGACTGGCAGGGCGAGTGCTTCGTCTTCGACAACCGCATCGCACTCGACACGCGTTTGCAGGAAACACCAACCACGGCCGAGCAGGTGTATGACGACCCGGCGGATGCCTGGCGCCTGGCGCGGGCGCGTCGTCTCGACGAGGCGCAATGAGGGTGCCCACGCAAGCGCTGTGGCCTGCGGCACTGCCCAGCCTGGTGGCTGCCGGAGCGGCTGCCCGAGCGGCGGCGTGAGCAGGCGACCGGTGCGCCCGCCTGCCCGCTTGTTGCTGCATCCGAGCGATCTGCCGCTGCGTGACGGCGTCGGTGCCAGCGTAGTCGCCTTGCCCGAGGGCGGCTGGCTGACCGTGGTGGCATTTCTGGCGGAGCGCTTCCCGATGATTGCGCGGGAGATGTGGATGGCGCGCATGCAGGATGGTGCGGTGTTCGATGACACCGGTGCGGCGCTCGCGCCGCATGCACTGTTCCAGCCGCACCGGAAGATTTTCTACTATCGCAGCCTGCCACCCGAACGGCGGATTCCTTTCGATGCCGTCGTGCTGTTCGAGGATGACTTGCTGGTCGTGGTGGACAAGCCGCATTTTTTGCCGGTCACGCCTGGCGGCGCCTATGTGCAGGAGACGCTGCTGGTGCGGCTGAAACGGCAACTGGGCAGCGCCACGCTGGCGCCCGTCCATCGACTGGACCGCGATACCGCTGGCGTGATGCTGTTGTCGAAACAGCCGGCCACGCGCGACCGGTACCAAGCACTGTTTCGGGAACGCCGCATCGACAAGCGCTACGAGGCGCTTGCGCGCTGGTGCCCTGAGCTGCAGTTTCCCTTGCGGCGGCGGAGCCGCCTGGCCGAGAGCAGCGCATTCATGCAGATGGCGGAAATCGCAGGCGAGCCGAACGCCGAGACGCTGATCACGATGCTGGCAGTTGACAGCGCCACCGCGCGCTACGCACTGCAGCCTTTTACCGGCCAGAAGCATCAGCTACGCGTGCACATGGCTGCACTCGGCATGCCGATCTTCAATGATCGCATTTATCCGGTGCTCGAGCCGGTGCCGGATCCGGCAGCCGAACCGGATTATCGGCACCCCCTGCGTCTGGTGGCGCGGTCGCTGGCGTTCATCGACCCGGTGACAGGCGTACAGCGCTATTTCGAGAGCACCCGAGCATTGCCCTGGCCTTGAGCCGCTGATGCAGGCAAGGTTCAGCGTGGGTCGGGCGACATCGGCGCCAGCACCATTGGCTGGCTGCGTGGCCCGGGCCCGCCGCAGGTGCAAACATGCGCTTGCAAAGCTGATTGCCACTACTGCCCTTCTCAACTTCTATGGCCTGTAAGCATCTTTCTTCGTTTTCCCGAATAGCTTTTCTCTTGCCTGGTTCGTCATGACTGCCGCTGCTCCTATGCTCGCCGCAAGCCTGACACAACAATGGCTCGTGTGCGCCAGGTCCTGACGGGACCGGGTGCGAAGCAGGAAAAACCATGTGCGGGAGCGCTGTATGCCTGTCCTGCACAATGACGGAGAATGAAATGCATCAGCTTGCAAAGAAAGTATTGATTTTTTTGATTCCCCTGCTCGGTGGCGTTGCATCGCTGATGCCGGCCACTGCCAGCGCGCAGACCGCCGCAGTTCATACTGAACGGCCACCCGCAGAGAAACCGCCGCATCCACTGATTCGGCTCGACCGCCGTACAAATGGCGAGGACGCGATTCGCAAGTTGGGCGACAAGCTGGGCGCCGTCGCCGCGCATCACGGCAAGTCGGCCCAGGGATTACGCGACGAGTTGCGTCATGACCGTTCCCTCATGGTCGATGAGTCGGGACGCTTGCTCTTCACGGAAAAAGAAATGCTGAACTCCGGCTCCACGCTAGCCGTGGCCGGGGCGACGTATCCGCTGGACCAGACGTTTTTCCTGCATTCAAGGGCCGGTTCCAAGCGCAAGGTCTATTTGAACTTCAAGGGCATGGCGATTGCAGGAACTGGCTGGTACACCGGTTCGACCAATGTCTTTGCGCCGCCTTATGACACCGACGGCGTGCCCGGGACGTTCAGTTCAGGCGAACTGACAGCGATCCAGAACATCTGGCGCACCGTTTCCGAAGACTATGCGCCATTTGATGTCGACATCACGACCGAGCCGCCGACAGCCGACCAAATGAATCGCAGCACGTACACCGACGACACCTTCGGTGCGACGGTTCTGTTTACCAATCCAGCCGCTTTCCCTGCCGGCTTCTGCGGAGGTTGCGGTGGGATCGCCTACGTCGGCACATTCGGTTACACGTCCAATACAAACTTCTGGAAAGTTGCGCTGGTATTTCAGGGCAATGATTTCTGGCGTGCTCGCTCCGCTTCTCACGAACTCGGGCATCTTCTCGGCTTGTCGCATGACGGCTCATCAACGACTCCCTATTACGCTGGCCAGGGTGCAGGTGCAACCGCCTGGGGTCCGATCATGGGGCATTCCTACAATGCGCTGGTCCAGTTCAGCAAAGGCGAATATGCGAATGCAGACAACAAGGAAGACGATTACCTGGTCATGCAGAGCAACGGCGTGACCTTCGCGGCAGATGACTTCGGCAATACGATCGCTACGGCTGCCGCCTTGATTCCGACCTTTGCCAACGGCGTGGACAATTTCGCCGTCAAGGGCGTGATCGAAACGCCCACCGATGTCGACATGTTCAAGTTCATTGCCAACGCCGGTACTGTGACGATCAACGCAAATCCATTCGAGGTGGCGCCAAATCTGGATATTCTGCTGAAGCTGCTCGATGCGAACGGCAACACGTTGGCGCAATCCAATCCAACTGGCGCACTCAATGCCGCGATCACTTATGCGTTGCCTGCAAATGGAACGTATTACATCAGCATCGAAGGCACCGGCGAAGGTGATCCGATGGTTTCCGGTTATTCAAAGTACGGCAGCATCGGTCGCTATTCGATCACGCTGACGGCGCCGCATCCGATGTCGGTGGTCGTGCCTCCCGTGACAGTAAGCAAATGGGTACCTTGCGCCAGCGAGGGCGGCACCTGCGTCTTGACCGGAACCCGCCAGGTGCGATATGGCGCCAACGGAATTTATGCCACCAAGACTGCGACTGACAAGATCGGTTGCAACAATGGGGTGTTCGGCGATCCGATCTTCGGCGTCTTCAAGGCATGCAGCTATCTCGACGACGGTTCAACACCGATGCCTCCTCCTCCACCGACTCCAACGCCGCCTCCGACCGTGACGCCGCCTCTGACTGTGACCCCGACGCCGGTCTGGACACAATGTGCAGTTGAAAACGGCATGTGCAGCTTCGCCGGCACACGCCAGGTGCGTTATGGCGCGAGAGGAATCTATGCCACCAGAACCGCGACCGGGTCGATTGCCTGCAACAACGCAACCTTCGGCGATCCGTTGTATGGGGTCATCAAGGCATGCGAATACTTGAATTAAGCATGGCTTGCCTGGCGACAGGCAAAGAACCGCATCATCTCGGCGGCAGCATCCGGCCCACTCGGGTCGGCATGGGTCGCCGAGGGATCGCCCCCATACCAGGCGTGGCCGCCGCCGTGCACCAGCCACTGCTCGGAAAATATCCGCCGCCGTTCGTCCAGGTGCGCGGTCCGCGTATAGCCATGCCGACCGGCGTCTGGCGCCACGGTTTCGGTCAGTTTGCAGCCGGGGATGACCGCGCCGGGCGCTGCCGCATGACCGAAAAATTGCTCGGCATGGGTCGGGTGCACCATGTTGTCGGCGTCGCCATGAAAGACAATGGTCGGAATACGTTCATGCAACGGATGCGGCGCATGACTCGACAGCGTTGCATGCTGCATCGTGATCAGCGCCGACAGAAAATCCCGTACCGCGCCGTGCGCCACGCCGGAATGAATGCCGAGTGCTGCATATAGCTCCGGATACACGACTGCCATGGTCGCGGCCATGCCGGCGCCAGCAGAAAAGCCGGCGATGAAGGTCTGGTCGGGATTGATCTGATGCGTGCGGCACAGGAAGCGCGTCAAATCTGCAAGTATCGCCGGTTCACCGTAGGCGCGTCGCTGATGTGCCGCTTCATACCAGTTCCAGCAATTGCCGGGATTGGCATGTCGCGATTGCGATGGATAGGCAACGCAGGCATTGTATTGTCGCGCATGCAGGTTCATCCGGGTTGCAAGGGCAAAATCATCCGCATCCTGATGGCAGCCGTGCAGCATGATGATCAGACGTCGCTTGCTGCGCCGGCGTGGCGGCACATACAACAAATATTCGCGGCTGCCTTGCGGCGCCTGATGGTGTTCGCGTGTGAAATTGGCCGGTGCCGGCGGTGCCGATGGGCTCTGCGCCGAAGAAATGGAGACGGCATGGTGTCGGTGTGATTGTGTCATGGCGGAAAAAAGCCGCTGGCCCGGCCTTCGGCTGCGTGAGCAGGAAGCGGACAGCGGCTGTGTCTTTCAAAAGCAAGTGTGGGTGCGTTACCGGCGCGCCTGCAGCGCACCCTGGTCGATCAGAATCAGGCCGTCTTGCCGGGTTGCGGTTTGGCAGCTTGCGATGGCGGTGGCTGAATGCTGCCGTTCTGATTGTTCTGCTCACGCGCCTCGTTGATCGGACGCGAAAGCTTCTCGAAGGCTGCCTTTTGACGCTGGGTCACCTTGTCGGTTTCCTCGGCGCCGCGCCGTACGACTTCTTCAGCCACTGCAGCAGCAGTACGGGTCGCTTCTGGCACGTGCTGTTCCGCCGTGCGCGACAGTTCGACCTGGACGCCGGCCGAGATGTTGCTCAGGTGCTGTTGATATGCACGGAATTTTTCGGCAACTGGCTGAATTTGCGATGCGGCGATCGACAAATACTCGGTCGGGGTGTTCGATTCGATCAGCTGATGGGTGCTGTTGATCGCTTCTTCCATCACCGTCTGCGCAACTTGCACGTTGAGCTGGTTGACGCGCTGGATGCCATCGAACATCTTCTTCGACAGATCGGCGATGAACGAAAACTGCGCGTCCAGGTGGGATTTCAGCGCGGGAGGGACTTCTTGTCGGGAGAAAGCTAGCATGTTGAAACCTTTCTTGAGTTAAACGATGGGGAAAGCGCTCTGCAAAGACTGCCTCGGATGACTCCTGGCATATTTCGCATGCCGTTGGACTCGTGACTCGCCATCCTGTCATTCCGGCTTTTCAGGCCATCGACTGCATGCAGAAACATGTGCCGCGTCTTGCTCATGAAAGACCGATAGCAAATAGCCAAGTTCAGTTTTAATTTTGCGACGCACCATTTAGAATGCTGACTTCTGCCATAGATCAAAAATCCATGAATACTGGATGTTTGGCAAAGTTTAGCCTGGGAAAGGAGTTGTTTCTGGCATAAGCCAGCGGTGTCAACAATTGCGGCGCGAGCGATTTTAGAAAATATGCTGCATCGCAGGAATTATGCGTTGAATGGTCCGTTCAGTTCGTTCCGGCAGACCCGGTAGTCCATGACGTGCTGTTGTGATTTTTGTTGTTTTCGCCATTGCGGGCCGGCCCGGCATGCCGGGCGGCCTCCGGGCCTGCCGGCGGCCGCCCGGCCTGACGTTCTTACTGCAGGTCTTGACGGATCAAGGCCGCCAGATCTTCAAGCACATCCGGCGTGATGCCGGCGGTCTCGATCTCCACCCGGCGATTGCGGGCACGGCCATCCGGCGTGCCGTTGTCTGCCACATTGTCGCCGGCGGCCAGATAGTCGATGTGCATCTTGCGTGGATGAATGCCGTTATTTGCAAGGAACACCCGGGCATTCAATGCGCGCCGCATGGCGATGTCCTTGTCGACCGGATTGGCGGTGCTGGCATCGGTGCGGCCACGGATTTCGATGTGCTTGCCGGCCCGGGCCGCTTGCAGTAACTGTTGCTGCAGGCCGGCCGATGGATGGAAGTCGGTCCGTGCAAAGCCATGCATGACCCGGAAAACCATGCCCTTGTCCTGGATGACGATCGTCTCCCGATTCGCGCGACTGTAGGCAGTCAGGGAGGGCGTACGCGCGCCAGCTTTTGCTGCGACTGCACTGTTCTTGCCGATCCGGCTCCCATTCGCTTGCCGGGATGCGCCGCTGCTGGCCACGGCCGCCGCCACCGCTGCATTCGATGCTACGGTAGCAGCAATGGCTGCGGTGGACCGCGGCACGGCAGTGGCCGACAGATGGGCACGGGCTGCAGCACCCGTTGTCGGGCCCGCTGTCATGACGCCGCCAGCGCCGGCTTCTGCTCCTGGGCTGGTCACCGACTTCGCCGCATCGGCTGTCCGATTGTGTGTCGCTGCTTGCAACCGGTTTTTCAAGTCGGCCAGTTCGGTGCCCATTTCCTGCAGTTTTTGCATCAGGCCGGTCCGTTCGGAAGCTTGCGCACGCGCCTGTTCGCGCAGGTCGCGTTCCAGCGCTGCCGAGGCCATGCCGACCAGGCGCCCTTCACCGGCACCGCGCACCGGCTCGCCGGATTGGTCGGCGGCAGCAGAGGTGTCGCCGGCACCGGCGCCTGAACCGGGAGAGGATGACGTGGCGCAGCTGCTGAGCAGCAGACAGGCGATGGCTGTACCGAGAATGTTTCGCTTCATGATGTTGGGCTCACTGGAAAGGGCTGGGGACATGCACGGACGTGCAGTGACCGGCCTTCCAGACTACTTGTCGGGCAGTAAGCAAAGTGACTGGATTGCGAAGTGAAGCGCGGGTTTGCGATGTCTCGTTGCCGAATCGGGCAACTTGTAGTTCGTCCTGCAACGGGCCTGGCGTAAAAACTAGCGCGGCAGGGACATCAACAGCGTCTGCAGTTGTTCGATGTCATAGGGCTTGGCCATTGAATGTGCAGGAAAGCCGATATTGACGCTGACCGCTGCGCCATAGCCGGAAGCAAAAATGATGTGCGTGGCAGGCGTGTCGGCATGAATTTTTCGCGCCAGGTCAACGCCGGAGATGCCCGGCAGGCGCACGTCTGTCAGCAACACGTCGAAGCGCTGCCCGCGCGCGGCGACCAGGGCTTCTTCACCGGTCGCAGCGGCGTGCGCGACATGGCCGAAGGTGTCGAGCAGTTCGCACACCAGCTGGCACAGGTCGGAATTGTCTTCCACTACCAGGATGCGCAGGCCGCGGACAGGCGCATCGGATGCGGGTATCTGCGGCGTGACAACCGAGTCTGCCGGAACAGGAATGGTGTCCGGCTCCGGCTCCGGCTCCGGTTTTGGCACCGGCATCTGAATCTGCACGTGCGCCCCGGCGTCCTCCGCGCTGAGGGCATTCGCCAGGCTTGCGCGGATCTTGCGCGCCAGCTGGTCGCGCCGGTAAGGCTTGCTGAGCAAGTCCACGCCGGGGTCGAGCCGCCCACCGTGCACGATCGCATCCTGGGTATAACCGGAAGTGAACAGAACTGCCAGCTGCGGCCGCACCAGGCGTGCCTGGCGTGCCAGTTCCGGACTGCGCAACCGGCCAGGCATCACGACATCCGTGAACAGCAGGTCGATCGGCGCGCCCGAGAGCAGGATCGACAAAGCCGACTCGCCATCGTCGGCTTTCAAGACCCGGTAGCCAAGCGTGGTCAACGTATCGACCACGGTGGCCTGGACACCGGGATCGTCCTCGACCACCAGGATGGTTTCGCTGCCGCCCACCACCGGGCCGGTTGGCGCCTCGGCAACCTGCGCTTCGGCTTCCAGGGAGCGCGGCAGGTAAATGCGGATCGTCGTGCCGGCGCCCTGCTGGCTTTCGATCTTGATGTGGCCGTGGCTCTGCTTGACGAACCCGTAGGCCATCGACAGGCCCAGACCGGTGCCTTCGCCCTCCGGCTTGGTCGTGAAGAACGGATCGAAAACCTTCTTCAATATATCGGGTGGCATGCCGGCCCCATTGTCGGACACCGTCAGCATCACGTACTCGCCGGCCGGCACCGGTTCGGCACCGGCTGCTGGCCATGGACGGGTGAAATGAACGTTACCAAGGCCGATGACGATGCGACCCGCCGATTCCATCGCGTCCCGGCTGTTGATTGCCAGGTTCAAAATCACGTTTTCGATCTGGCTTGGATCGGCCAGCGTGTTCCAGAGGTTGGGCGCGATCGTGGTGTCGACCTGTATTGATTCGCCCAGGGCGCGCCGCAGCAGGTCGTTCATGTTCTGCACCAGGCGCCCGAGATGGATCACGATCGGCTGCAGCGGCTGGCGGCGCGCGAAGGCCAGCAATTGCGACGACAGCTTGGCGCCGCGCTGAACTGCCGCGGTGGCTGTCTCAAGCCGGCGCAATGCCATCGGGTTGCTGCTCAAGTGGCTCTGCAGCAGCTGCAGGTTGCCGCCGATGATATGCAGCACGTTGTTGAAGTCATGCGCGACGCCACCGGTCAACTGGCCGATCGCTTCCATTTTCTGCGACTGGTGCAGTGCCTCTTCGGCGCGGGCGCGGCGGTCGATTTCCTCGATCACCCGATGCTCGAGGGTCTCGTTGAGAACGCGCAGCTGGTCGGTGGTGTCCATGCGCTGGGTGATGTCATTGAAGGTGCACAACGCACCTTGCAGTTCGCCGTTGCGCCAGATCGGATGCACGCGGTACTCGACCGGGAAGCGGCTGCCATCGACCCGCTGGAACCAGGCATGCTCGACATGGGCAGCCTCGCCGGTCTGGGCGGCGAGGTAAATCGGGCAGAGTTCCTTCGGATAGGGCGTGCCGTCAACATGTGAATCGGGAACGACCTCGTGCAGCTTGTTACCAAGCACTTCCTCTTCGTTCTGAAAGCCCATCATGCGCAGGAAGCCGCGGTTGCACAGGGTGACGTTGCCATCGCGGCTGATGGAATAGAAACCCTCTTCCGTCGAATCGAGCAGCAGGCGGATGAAGTCGGTGCTTTCACTGACCTTGCGTTCGGTATCGGCCAGCGCTTTCTCGACCAGCCTGCGCTCGGTGATATCGAAGGCCACGCCCACGTAACGGCGTGCCGTCTGGATGCCATCGCCGAGTACCTCGCCGCGCCGCGCCAGCCAGCGCTGCGCGCCGGTGTCTGCCCGGCGGATGCGAAACTCTGCATAGGCCAGCGGATTTTCCCGGTTCTGTTCGGTGGCGGTTCCCAACTGGTGCCGGTCTTCCGCGTCGACCAGCGCCACCAGCATGTCGGCAGTGACGACAATTTCATCAGTCAGTCCCCACAGTGCCCGGTAGGTGTCCGAGATGATCATCTCGCCGGTTGCTGGAAACCATTCGAAGGTGCCGATGCCGCCGGCTTCATGCGCCACCCGCAAATGTTCTTCGGCAGCCGCCCGGTCGGTGACGTCGATGCCTTCCACGAAGATGCCGGTGACGGTGCCGCCACTATCGCGCACCGGTTGGTAGACAAAATCGAGCAGACGCAATTCGGGCTGCAGGCCGGGCTGTTTCGACAGATAGAGTTCGACGTTCTTGCCGACATAAGGCGCACCGCTGCGATAAACCTCGTCGAGCAGGTCGATGAAACCCTGCCCGACGAGTTCCGGGAACGCGTCGCGCACGCGCCGGCCAAGCAGTTCCCGTTGTCCGACCAGGCGCTGGTAAGACGGGTTGGCCTGCTCGAACACATGTTCCGGTCCGCGGGTGAGCGCCATGAAGCCCGGCGCCTGCTCGAACAGTGCTCTCAAGGAGTCCGATTCGGCCTGTAACCGGGCCGTCAATGCGCCTGCGCTCTGGCGTTCGATCTCGAGGGTGTCGGCGAGTCTTGCGGCCACTCTGCCGCGGCGGTCGGCATCGCGCTCGGCAAGCATCCGCCGGGTTGTATCCATGACGTTGCACAGCACGCCGCGCACCCGGTTGTCATCGTCGCGCACCGGGGTGTAGAACAAGTCGAAGCAGCGCTCGTCGCCGGTATCGACCAGATGCTGGTCCTGGAAGCTCACCAACGCGCCACGATATTCGCTGTCGAAGACATTTTCGTCCCAGCGCCACAGTTCCGGCCAGACCTCGGCCACCGGGTGGCCAAAAGCTGCCGGATGCCGCTGCTCGGCAATCTCCGCAAAACCGGCGTTGTAGATCAGGGTGCGCGCCGTGCCCCATATGAGGAACATCGCCAGCGGCGCATCCATCACCATGTGCGCGACGGTGCGCAAGCTGTGCGACCAGTCCGCCGGCGGGCCCAGTCCCGTATCACCCCACTGCATGGCCAAGAGCAGGCGCGGCACGGGGGTCGCCCCGACGTCGCCGCCGCGGTCTGTCGCAAACTGAGGTGCCTCGTTGGTCACTGTGGTGTATCCGTCTTGCAGGCGCACTGATTCGAGCGGGATACGGATCTTGTTGGCAGCCACTGCCGATCCGGGCCCATGCGACAGCACGCAAGTGTGCCTTGCCCGCGCATGAAGCTATGTGCGGTAACGAACAGAAGCGATGTTGCCTTGATAAAATTCACGGGCCGGGCGGACAGGTTGTTCGCGTGAAGACGTCGATGCATGCCGACATCCGGGCGGGTCGATTAGAATGACGCCCTCACGATGTCTCACCACGGGAATGGAATGGATTTGTCGATTGCCGCCATCCTGGCGCAGGACGGCATTGCGAGCGGTGCGATCTACGCTCTGCTGGCCCTGGCACTGGTGCTGGTGTTTTCCGTCACGCGCGTGATTTTCATACCGCAGGGGGAATTCGTCGCCTTCGGCGCCTTGACCATGGCGTCGATCCAGTCCCACGTGTTTCCGCATGCGGTGACGCTGCTGGTGGGCCTGGGCTGTGCTGCTTTCGTGGCGGACGGAGTGGCCGTTTTTCACGGTGGGCCGCAGGATCGGCAGGCGTTGCGCCAACTTGCGCCCCGCTTCGTGCGCTGCGTGCTGGCACCTGCCCTGTTGTGGCTTGCCACCCGCGCCGTGGTGCCGCTGGACCTGCCGATGCCGGTGCAGGCGTTGCTGACGCTGGCCATCGTCGCGCCGGCCGGGCCGCTGCTCTATCGTCTTGCCTTTGCGCCGATCGCCGAGGCGTCGGTCCTGGTGTTGCTGATTGTCGCGGTAGGCGTGCATTTCGCGCTGACCGGCATCGGCCTGGTGATGTTCGGTGCCGAGGGCGCACGCACCGCTGCCTTCACCGAGGCCCGGTTCGACCTCGGCGGGACAACGATTGCGGGCCAGAGCCTGGCCATCATCGGCACCGCGCTGTTGCTGATCGTGGCGCTTTACGCGTACTTCGAACGCACGCTGTCCGGCAAGGCCTTGCGGGCGACCGCCATCAACCGGCTCGGCGCCCAGCTGGTCGGCATCGGCACCTTGCAGGCCGGCCGGCTGGCCTTCACGCTGGCAGCCGCCATCGGCACCGTCTGCGGCATCCTGATCGCGCCACTGACCACCATCTATTACGACAGCGGATTCCTGATCGGCCTGAAGGGTTTTGTCGGCGCAATCATCGGCGGCCTGGCCAGCTATCCGATCGCTGCCGCCGGCGCCATCACGGTCGGTCTCCTGGAAGCCTACGCATCGTTCTGGGCCAGCGCATTCAAGGAAGTGATTGTTTTCACGCTGATCATTCCGATCCTGTTATGGCGCTCGTGGCGCGTGCCGCAGTCCGACGAGGAAAGCTGATGCCGGCCCTGCCCGCCCCGTTGCCGGAATCGCTGCGCAGGCCGCTGCAGGTTGGGTTGCTGTGCCTGTTTCTCGTCGTCGTCGTGGCACTGCCGTTGCTGCCGACACCGGAATTCTGGATCACCCTGGCCAATTACATCGGCCTCTACACCCTGGTGGCGCTCGGCCTGGTGTTGTTGACGGGCGTGGGCGGCATGACCTCGTTCGGCCAGGCGGCCTTCGTCGGTCTCGGCGCCTATGCCACTGCGCTCCTGGGAACCCGCTACGGCGCTTCGCCGTGGCTCGGTTTGCTGGCCGGCTGGGCCGTCACTGCGGTAGCTGCCGTCGGGATCGGCGGCGTGACGATGCGCTTGTCGGGCCACTTCCTGCCACTGGGCACGATCGCCTGGGGATTGTCCCTGTTCTACCTGTTCGGCAACCTCGACATGCTCGGCAAATACGACGGCCTCAATGGCATCGCGCCGATCGATCTGCTGGGCGCGCCGCTCGATACCGGCCGCCGCATGTACGGCCTGATCTGGCTGGTGGTGCTGGCCGCCATGCTGGGCTTGCGCAATCTGCTGGATTCGCGCCCGGGCCGGGCGATGCGGGCCTTGAACGGTGGCGCCGGGATGGCCGAAGCAATGGGCGTCGATACCGCACGTTTGCGCATCATCATGTTCGTCTTGGCCGCACTGCTGGCTTCGACCTCGGGCTGGCTGTACGCACATCTGCAGCGGGCGGTCAATCCAACACCTTTCGGCCTGAATGCCGGCATCGAATATCTGTTCATGGCGGTGGTCGGCGGCGTTGGCTCGGTGTGGGGGGCGCTGCTGGGCGCCGGCGTATTGACGCTCCTTAAAAACAGTCTGCAATCGATCCTGCCACACCTGCTGGGCGGCAGCGGCAATTACGAGACGATTGTCTTCGGCATCCTGATCGTGGTGCTCCTGCAGCGGGCGCGCAGGGGATTGTGGCCATGGCTGGTGCGGCTGGTCGGCAGTCTGACGGGCGAGCAAATTTCTGGTGCAGCAAGCGCGGTGCTTGCAGACGGCGCAGTTGAGGCAGAGGCGTTTCACGCAGGAGGATCGCACGCAAGAGGATCGAAATCGGAGGAATCGAAGGCAAGCGATATTGGCCGCGCCGGTCCCGGCAATCGCGTCCGGAAGCACGACCCTCGCATGCCGGACATCGGCGCACTGCTGCATCGCCCCAAACCGTCACCGCACACGCCGATCCTGCAGGTGGAGGGCGCCCGCATGCAATTCGGCGGCCTGGTTGCCGTCAATGACATGGCTTTCACCGTCAGGGCGGGCGAGATCCTGGCCCTGATCGGCCCCAACGGCGCTGGCAAATCCACCATGTTCAACCTGATGACGGGCGTGCTGCGCGCCAGCGGCGGACAGATCCGCTTTGGCGCGCCCGACCACGCCGTGCCGATCACCGGCCTGCCGGCCCGCGCAGTGGCACGGCACGGCATCGCCCGCTCGTTCCAGCATGTACGCCTGCTGCCCGAGATGAGCGTGCTGGAAAACGTCGCGCTTGGCGCGCATCTGCGGCATGCCGGGGGCGAGCCGGCAGGTATTCTGATCGCGGTGGCAGCGGCCATGCTGCGCGCCGACCGGGTGGCCGAGCGCCACCTGCTGCAGGAAGCGCGGCTGCAGCTGGAAAGGGTCGGACTGGCTGCGTGGATCGATGCGCCGGCAGGCAGCCTCGCGCTTGGCCAGCAGCGCCTGGTTGAAGTCGCGCGGGCGCTCTGTTGCGATCCAATCCTGCTGCTCCTCGACGAACCAGCCGCCGGCCTGCGGCTGCGGGAAAAACAGGCCCTGTCCGCCCTGCTGGCAGGCTTGCGCGCGGAGGGCATGGCGATCCTGATCGTCGAGCACGACATGGATTTCGTCATGCGCCTGGCCGACCGGTTGGTCGTCATGGAGTTCGGCAGCAAGATCGCCGAAGGCACGCCGGCAGTCGTCCAGGCCGACCCGGCGGTGCTGGCTGCCTATCTTGGCGGTGCCGATGACTGAGCCGGTGCTGTCGGTCCACGGGCTGCAGGTTGCCTATGGCAAGGTCGATGCGGTGCACGGCATCGATTTGCAAGTGCGGGCGGGCGAGATCGTGACCGTGATCGGTCCGAATGGTGCCGGCAAGTCGAGCTTGCTCAATGCGATTGCCGGCGCGCTGCCGGTCAGCGGCAGTGCGCGCGGCCGGGTGCTGCTCGATGGCGCCGACATCGGCGGCCTGCCGGTCGATCGTCGCGTGGCGCTCGGGATGTCGCTGGTGCCGGAAAAACGCGAACTGTTTGCCAGCATGAGCATCGACGACAACCTGCTGCTGGGCAGCTACCGCCGCTACCGGGCGCGGGAAGCAAATTATGCCGACCAGCGCGAGGTTGTCTATCGCCTGTTCCCGCGTCTGCTGGAACGCCGAACACAGGCCGCCGGCACGCTCTCCGGCGGCGAGCGACAGATGCTTGCGGTGGGCCGCGCGCTCATGGCGAAGCCGCGTTTGTTGCTGCTGGACGAACCGAGCCTGGGCCTGGCGCCTCTGATCACGCGCGAAATCTACCGGATCCTGTTGCAGCTGCGGGAGACCGGCGTGGCGATCCTGCTGGTCGAGCAGAACGCGCGGGCGGCGTTGAGGGCGGCCGACCATGCTCTTGTGCTCGAACTGGGCCACGTCACCCTGGCTGGCCCGGCGGCATCGGTGGCGCAGCACCCGACAGTGGTGGATGCGTATCTGGGCTTGGGCGCACGCGCTGAATGAACGCACGATTGCAGTGCATTCGCAACCGAAAAACCGCTCGTCAAAAAATACCCGAATACAATCAGGCACTTGGAAATCGCACTGAAATGGCACGATCCCTGCTTTGATGCAACGCTTTTGCGCAATGTTGCACTTTAATTGGGAGAAACTGTTTTGGATGCACTGAAAAATGGCGCTGACACGCTGTTCATCTTGCTCGGCGCGATCATGATTCTCGCCATGCATGCCGGCTTCGCATTCCTTGAACTCGGCACGGTCCGCAAGAAGAATCAGGTCAATGCACTGGTCAAGATCCTGGCCGATTTTGCCGTGTCCACGATTGCCTACTTTTTCATTGGCTATTACGTGGCTTATGGCGTGCAATTTTTTGATGGCGCTGATTCACTGGTGGCACACAACGGCTTTGCGCTGGTGAAGTTCTTTTTTCTGCTGACTTTCGCTGCAGCGATTCCAGCCATCATCTCCGGCGGCATTGCCGAACGGGCAAAGTTCTATCCGCAACTGGCCGCCACTGGCGTGCTGGTGGCGCTGCTCTATCCGCTCTTCGAAGGCATCGCCTGGAATCAGCGCTTCGGCATCCAGGCATGGTTGCAGACGCACTTCGGCGCCGAGTTTCATGATTTTGCCGGCTCGGTGGTGGTGCATGCGGTGGGCGGCTGGGTCGCGCTGCCGGCGGTGATGCTGCTGGGTGCACGACGCGGCCGGTATGGGCGCGATGGCGCCATCGCCGCGCACCCGCCCTCGAACATCCCGTTCCTGGCCCTGGGCGCCTGGATCCTGACCGTGGGCTGGTTCGGTTTCAACGTCATGAGCGCGCAAACCCTCGACAAGGTCAATGGCCTGGTTGCGATCAATTCCCTGATGGCGATGGTCGGCGGCACGCTGGTGGCGCTTTTGCTTGGCAAGAACGATCCGGGTTTCGTCTACAACGGGCCGCTTGCCGGCCTGGTGGCGGTGTGCGCAGGTTCCGACCTGATGCATCCGCTGGGCGCGCTTGCCACCGGCGGCATTGCTGCGGCGATCTTCGTCTGGATGTTCACCTTCACCCAGAACCGCTGGAAGGTCGACGACGTGCTGGGCGTCTGGCCGCTGCACGGCCTGTGCGGCGCCTGGGGCGGCATTGCGGCCGGGATTTTCGGCATCAAGGCGCTCGGCGGCATCGGCGGCGTGTCGCTCTGGTCACAGCTGGCCGGGACATTGCTGGGCGTGGCGATCGCCTTGCTCGGTGGCTACCTGATCTATGCGACGCTACGCTGGCTGGTTGGGATTCGCCTCGATCCCGAGCAGGAGTTCGACGGCGCCGATCTGTCGATCCACAACATCAGTTCGACCAATGAGCAGGGAACAAGCTGGTAGCAGGAAGGCGGATTGGCCTGTTTGCCCCGCTGGCGGCTTCAGGCTGCCATCGTTGACTGCTGCACGTGCTTCAGCCCGTGTCCGAACGGTTGTGAACGGTCATGACGGGCAGCTCGCCTGGCGTAACGCCGGGTGCCTTGGCCAGCGCCTGCTGATGCCGTTCGATGCGTTGCTGCTGCTGCTGGATCCAGCGATGCAGGGGGCCGTCGAGGCTGATGCGCGAAATTTTTTTCGATACTTCCAGGTTCACCAGGAGCATCAGCGGAATGTGATGAAACGGAATGCCGAAGTTGTCCATGAAGCCGTGCATGAAGCGCTCCGAGTGGATCACCGCCATCACCTTTTCGCCGCTCATGAACTGCAGTACGCTGGTGATGCTGTGGCCGGTGCCGATCTGGTCGGCGATGAACCGGTTGTACTGGCGATGCAGGAGTTCAAAATCGATCTCCCGGTCGACCATGATTTCACTCAGATAGAACAATCCGACCGCCAGGCGGAAATAGCCGAGCGCCTGGCGGCTGTTGTTGGCCAGCCGCGTGACGCTCAGGATGCGTTGTTGCGCTGGCTCGTCGAGCATCTCAGATCTCGACCTGGGTGCCCAGTTCGATGACGCGGTTGCTCGGCAGCCGGAAATAATCGGCGGCGTCGCGCGCATTGCGGGTCATGGTGGCGTACATCGCCTCGCGCCACAGTGCCATGCCGCCGCCGATGGTCGGAATCACGGTCTGGCGGGCGATGTAGAACGAGGTTTCCATCATCTCGAACTCCAGTCCGAACTTGCTGCAGAGGGTCAGTCCGCGAGGAATGTCGCGCGGCTCCTGGAAACCGAAGCGCATCGTCATCTGATAACAGTTGTGGCCAAGCGGCTCCACGGTGACGCGTTCGGCGTCCGGCACGGCCGGAATCTCGGCCGCCCGCACGGTCAGGAAGATGGTGCGGGCGTGGAGCACCTTGTTGTGCGATAGGTTATGTAGCATCGCATGCGGCACGCCGTCGCCCTCGGCCCGGAAGAACACCGCCGTGCCTTCGACCCGGTGCGGCGGGGCCCGAAACAGCGACGCCAGGAAATCGGTCAGCGGAATACTGTGCTTCTGGATGTTGTTGAGCACCAGGTCGCGGCCGCTCTTCCAGGTCATCATCACCGTCATCATGGCCGCGCCTAGCAGTAGAGGAAACCAGCCGCCGCTGACGATCTTCAGCGTGTTCGAGGAAAACAGCGCGAGGTCGATCAGCAGGAAAAATCCGGTGGCCAGCAGACACACGGCAAGATTCAGCTTCCACTTGAAGCGGATCACGAAAAAAGTCAGGACGGTAGTGGCGAGCATGGTCGCGGTGACCGCGATGCCATATGCCGAGGCCAGGCTCGACGATGAACCGAAACCGATCACCGCCAACAACACCACCAGCAGCTGCAACCAGTTCACCAGCGGCAGATAGATCTGACCAATTTCGTCGCGTGATGTATAGAGCACCCGCATGCGTGGCAAAAAGCCGAGCGCGATCGCCTGGTTCACCATCGAAAAAGTACCGGAGATGGTCGCCTGCGAAGCGATGACTGTGGCGATGGTCGACAATATCACCAGCGGCAGGATGCTCCAGGGCCCGAGCTGCTGATAGAACGGATTGGAGACCGCCGATGGATCATGCAGTAGCAGCGCACCCTGCCCGAGGTAACTCAATGCCAGCGCAGGATAGACGAGCGAGAACCAGGCGATGCGGATCGGTGTCGGACCGAAATGACCCATGTCGGCATACAGCGCTTCTGCACCCGTGAACGCCAGCACCACCGCACCCAGCGCCGCAAAGGCGACCCAACCGTTGCGCATGAGAAAGGCGAATGCATGCATCGGATTGAATGCGTGCAGGATCTCCGGCCGGGCGACGATGTTGATCACGCCCATGATTGCCAGTGCCGCGAACCAGATCACCACCAGCGGCCCGAACCACTTGCCGATGCCGGCCGTGCCTTTCGATTGCACGGAATACAAACCGATCAGTACCGCCACCGTCAGGGGAACGACATAGGGCTTGAATGCCGGGGTAGCCACTTCGAGCCCTTCGATGGCCGATAGCACAGAGATGGCAGGCGTGATGACGCCATCGCCAAAAAACAGTGCGGCGCCGATCAGGCCCGTGATCATCAGGACATAGTGCAGCCGGGTGTTTTGCGCCACCGTCGACATGGCCAGCGCCAGCAGGGCCATGATGCCGCCCTCGCCATGATTATCGGCGCGCATGATGAGCGTCACGTATTTCAGTGACACGATCATGGTCAGGCCCCACAGGATCAACGACACCACGCCGAGCAGATTGGCGTGGTCGGGCGTCAATCCATGTTGACTCGAAAAGATTTCCTTCATCGTGTACAGCGGACTGGTACCGATGTCGCCGTAGACGATGCCGATGGCTGCAATGGTCAGGGCGCGCATGCCGCTCTTGTGGGCCGAAGCCGGTGTTGCTGGTGTCGGCAATTCCGGCGATGCCAATGCCTGGCTCGCCACGCTGGGTTGAAGCTCGGCATTGGAAGGTGTTGCGGGAATCGGCGGTTTCAATAGGTATCCGGGCAGGTAAGGTCGGGTTGAGTCGTTAGCTTAGCAAGAATGCATGCATCCCTGCAGAAATTGGCTGATCGGATCAGGCGCAGATCTGCAAATCATCGATACGGACGAATGCGTGGTTGTCAGGTTTCCGAATTTTCGTGCGGAAAACAGGGCACTGTTTTCTGGTCGCCACCCTGCAATCCCGTCAATCTTGTCAAAAGTACTTCAACTTGGCGCGATTTTTCCGCAATCATGTCACGGTAATGAGATGCGTGCTTCCGGAAGATACGCTGACAAACATCATCGACAAGGCCCGTCAAATTCGGAACCCCGTTGGGGCTGCATTCTTCCTGTGGGTCAACGTGGCGTACCCTCAGCCACCTGCAGAGGGTAACGAACGCGCCAGTCGCCTGTGCGCCAACATGCCATTCTTGCTGCACGACTGCGCTGCGCCGTCCTTCCTGGAAGTCGAGCATGCGGACCATGCGGCAGCGATGCCGGGAGTCTGCAAACAGCGCCACGTCGCTGCCGTGGCATTGGATCGATGCCGGACGGCGCAGGCAGGCGTGCCAAACAGGGGACCGAGCGTCTCCCCAATGCAGTAAGGTCGCCGTGGTGCCAGTGTTTGCCAGCGGCCGGAATCAGCGTTCCGGCCGCTCCACATCAACCGCGGTGATGCGTGCGGTGATGCTTGCGGTGATGGTGACGCGCCCGGCGATGGTCGGCACGGCGATAAGCTCTCGGGCCATGATCGGCGACTTCGACGATCTGTGCACGGTCGTTACGGGCATCAGGATGGGCAGCCAGGGTTTGCGCCTGTGCCATCGACGATGCTGCAAGTACGGCAAATGCAGCGAGCAATTTTTTCATGGGATTTCCTTGTAGGAGTGGATCTGAGCGATCTGGCAGAAACATCGTTGTTCCTGCAAAGATAACGCCTGACGCAACCGAAACGACTACACAAGTTCAGCGTGGCTTGCGGTTTTTCTCAAATAAAACTTCGGTACGACAGTTCATTTTTTTGCATCCGCGGGTCGATCATCCCGACTTGCCGGCAACTTTGCATCGAAGAACTAGAGGACGTCTTGCGAAGTGCAATACCGATTTTTACCTGCATGTTTTGCTTCGTACAGCGCCTGATCCGCACGGCGGATCAGGACATCGACATCGACGCCATCGTCCGGGTAGAAACTGATCCCGACGCTGGCCGTGACATTGATGCGCACGCCGTCGATCATGTACGGTTCCGACAACTCGCGGATGATGTTGGTCGCAGGCCGGTGGATGTCGGCCAATTCTGCGACGTCGCCGATGACCACCATGAATTCATCACCGCCGAGCCGGGCAATGGTGTCCTCCTCCCGCGCGGCAAAGCGCAGACGTTCGGAGGCCATGATCAGCAGTTTGTCGCCGCAGTCGTGACCATGCTGGTCGTTGACCGCCTTGAAGCCATCCAGGTCGAGATACATCACCGCGATGCGCTGCTGGGTGCGCTTTGCGTGGAGCAGCAATGTGATGAGGCGGTCGAGCAGCAGACGCCGGTTCGGCAGGCCGGTCAGTGCATCATGCAGCGCCAGTTCCTTGTGCACGCGGGCGTACTCGGCGACTTCCTTGTACAGCAGGCGCACCTCGAGGATGTTGTGGATGCGTTGCCTGACCTCGACCAGATCATAGGGCTTGGTAATGAAATCCCGGGCGCCGGCTTCGAGCGCGGCGATCTTGAACCGCGGTTGCGCCGTGATCGCCAGCACCGGCAGGTATGCGTCCTCTTCGATTTCCTTCAGCTTGTCCATGACCTCGAAACCATCCATGCCGGGCATGTTCAGGTCGAGCAGGATCAGATCGAAGCGGTGCTCGGCATGCAGGGCAAACACCTCGCTCGGTTCGGTGGTCGACGACACGCGGCTGTAGCCGGCCTGGTGCAGGATTGCCACCAGCAGATCGACGTTCTCCGCACGATCATCGACCACCAGCACGCGGGCGTTGAGAATGGCGTCCTGTTTGATCATGCGTTGTTCCAATGAAAAGCCGTGGCAGACAATGCCGGCACGGGGACTGAGGTCGATGCGAAAATAAGCGAGAACGATGCTGCGATGCCACAGAGTAATGTCAAGGCGGGCAGCAGTCCGTGCGGTAACCCGCATACGAACCGGCGCAATGCTGGTCTTATTTCGCGTGTCTCGTATGATGCACCAGAACAATGACATTCGGGAATTTGCCCGATCAGGAGACGGTATGCAGCAAGCAAGCATCGGCACAGGCAATGCCGGCAATGACCTCACGGCAGCGGCCACCACTGGTCTTGCGGCCGATAGTACCGATACGCCCGGACTGCTCACCGCTCTGGCGCGGATGCAAACCGGTGAACTGGCGCCAGGCATGCTGGCAGAGGAAAGCCGGCGCCGGGCGCAGGCATCCCAATCCCGGCTGCATGCCTTCGCCTGTCTCAATCCGGTCGGACCTAACGCACAGGCAGTGGGTCCGCTCGCCGGTATTCCGATCGGCATCAAGGATCTGATGGACACGGCCGACATGGTCACGGCAAGCGGCTCGCCGCTGCAAGCGGAGCACGTGCCGGCGGCCGATGCCTGGGTCGTGGCGCGCTTGCGCTCGCTTGGCGCCTACGTTACCGGCAAGACAGTGACGACCGAATTCGCCTGGCGTCATCCGGGCCCGACCCGCAACCCCTGGAATCTGGCGCATACGCCCGGCGGCTCGTCGAGCGGCTCGGCCGCGGCGGTGGCCGCCGGCATCGTGAGTGCCGCGCTTGGCACGCAGACGGTCGGCTCCATCATCCGACCGGCCGCATTTTGCGGCGTAGTCGGAATGAAGCCCAGCTTCGGTGCGATCTCCCGGGCTGGCGTGCAGCCTCTGGCGGGCTCGCTGGACCATGTCGGCGTGTTCGCCCGCAGCGTATCCGACGCAGCGTGGCTGCTGTCATGGGCGCTCGGCAGCAGCCCGGGTGAGCGACAACTTGCGGCCGTGCCACCGTTTGCCTTTGCGCCGGAGCACGGCCTGCTGCCATGGCCCAAACCCCATCTGGCGTTGATGCAAACCCGCATGATTGATCGCGCCAGCCGCCTCCAACGCGACGTGCTCCAGGCCCGGGCCGAAGCTCTCCAGGCTGCCGGCGCGCGCGTGAGCGTCATGGAACTGCCGCCGGAATTCGACCAGGTCTGGGCCGACACGATGATATTGCTCGAAGCGGAAGCAGCAGTCATCCACGGCGTCGCATGCGACCGCCATCCTGAATGCGTCAGCTCCCACATTCACGGCCTGGTCGAACGCGGCCGGGCGGTGCGGGCAGAAACCTATCTGCAGGCGCGAGATCGGCAGCAACGGCTGCGCAGCAGCTTCACCCGACTCTTCACCACGGCCGAAGGACCGGACGCGATCCTCACTCTCCCGGCCGCGGGTGCCGCGCCGATCGGACTCGACGACACCGGCGACCCGAGTTTTTGCACGCCGTGGAGTTTTCTGGGCGTGCCGGCGATTTCGCTGCCTGCCGCGCTCGACGCCGATGGCTTGCCACTTGGAATCCAGCTGGTGGGTGGTTATCGGGCCGACCTGAAGCTGCTGCGCATCGCGCGCTGGTGCGAATCGGTGCTGGGCTTCAGCAGCATCTGCCCACGTCTGCATTGAGCGAGTCAAACCGATGAAACTGCTCGACCCCCGTACCGAATACGTCATCCAGCATCCGTTGCGCTTCATCTGGACGGCGCTGCGCGGATTTCGCGCCAACCAGGGCCTGCTGCTGGCCGGCGCCGTGGCGTACTACGCGCTGCTGTCGATCGTGCCCCTGCTGATCCTGTCGGTGATCGCACTATCGCGCGTGATCGACCAGGCGCTGCTGCTGGAGACGATGTCGCGTTATCTGGAGTGGCTGATTCCCGGCCAGTCGCGCCCGGTAGTGGCGGAACTGGCGACATTTCTCAAGCACGAGAACGTGATCGGCTGGGTGCTGCTGGCGACGATGCTGTTTTTCAGCTCGCTCGCCTTCACCGTCCTTGAAAGCGCGATGTCGGTGATTTTTCTACACCGGGTGGCAATACGCCGGCGGCATTTCCTGGTGTCGGCGCTGCTGCCCTATTGCTACATCCTGTTTCTGGGCGTGGGACTGCTGATGACGACGCTGGTGGCCGGTGGATTGCAGTCGATTGGTCAGGAAAGCATCGATTTCCTGGGCCATGTCTGGTCACTGCACGGGGTCTCCGGCGCCTTGCTGTATTGCCTCGGCGTGGCCGGCGAGGTGCTGCTGCTGACCTCGGTCTATCTGGTGATGCCGGTCGGTCGCTTGTCGGTAAAACATGCGCTGATCGGCGGCGTGACGGCTTCCATCCTGTGGGAAATCACGCGCCACGTGCTGGTCTGGTATTTCGCCACGCTGTCGCAGGTCAGCGTGGTCTACGGCTCGCTGACGACGGCCATCGTGGTGCTGTTCAGCCTGGAAATCGGCGCGACGCTGCTGCTTTTCGGCGGTCAGGTAATTTCAGACTTCGAGCGGATCGGCAAGCGGCCGGAGGATGCGCCGCCGGTCGCCTTGCATACGGACTGAGCGGACTGAGCGGCATCGGGCAGGCGCGGGTAAAAGCCGGCAAGCGCCGGCAAGCGCCGGCAAGCGCAGACAGACAAAAAAAACCCGCCGGAGTGCGGCGGGTTAAATCCATATCGTTGAGATACAGAGGAGACGCGTTCAATATGCCGCATCGCAATAACTAATCCCAATACTCTTTTCGCATAACAGCTATCAAAAAAACATATAAGAGGAATTTGTCGGGCTAACGCAATGCGTTCGAGGCGAATGCTGCGCCGAAATCATGCATGTTGCACTGCGTCGCAAACCGCCACCGGGGGGCAGTTTCGCATATCGCGCCGTGATCCGCTCTCGCGGACTTGATGTGCCACAAATGCCGCGCGCATAAAAATCGGTTGAAGAATTTTGTGATTACCATGGGTGATCGAAAAAACGGTGAATGCAAACCGTTGCGTGTAACTGTGGCCATCCGCCTGTCGGACCCTGCATGACGCGAACGATGTCGCAGCAGGCAGGGAGCCCCACGCAAATTCACGAGTCGACGCGCCTCATGGCAATCATGCATGACGTCTTGAAAGCCAATTCGCCGTATGTCGACTACGGGATGCGCACGCTCGATCTGTCGCTGTTGCTGGCGGCCGGCCACGTGGCGACTTACTGCCGCTTTCATGTCGGCCTGTCCGATGTCGAGCCGGTGCATGCGGTGATGCTGTATTTCTGCGCCGGTCTGGCCTTCGTGCTCTTTCCGCCGTGCGAGGTATATGTGTCCTGGCGCGGTCGCTCGCCGCTGTCGCTCGGGGTGCGGGTCGCCATGTCGTGGTCGCTGGTGTTGCTTGCCGGGCTGGTCTTCAGCTTCCTGATCCACCATGTGGGTGACTTGTCGCGCCTCTGGATGTTGTACTGGTATCTATCCGGGCTGTGCCTGCTGCTGACGGCGCGCGCTTGCCTGTATCTGTTGCTGTTGCGCTTGCGCTCGCGCGGGTTCAACCAGCGCCGGGTGCTCATCGTCGGCGACAACCGCATCGCACGCGAACTGGCATTGCGGGCGCGCCAGCAAGCCTGGTTCGGTTATGAAGTCGTCGGCGTTCATCCGGGTTGCAGCGAAGCCGGCCTGCGCCTGGTGTCGCTGCCGGAGCCCGCAACGGATGCGGTGGCACGGCCAGGCTGCCGCCCGGTGGCGTCGGTCGTCGCGCTCTCCGACATCGCCGACTTCGTCAGCAGCCACCGGATCGACGAGCTCTGGGTGACGCTGCCCATGGCGGCGGCACCGGAACTGCAGGCTCTGCATCAGTTGCTGCGCAGTGTGCTGGCCGATGTGCGGTGGATACCCGACACCTTGTCGATGCAGGCAATGAGCCTGCACATGGTGGATTTTCTGGGGTTTCCCGCGCTGGATCTGAATGCGCCCGTCTCGCGCGGCGCACCAGCGGCGGCCAAGGTCTTGTTCGACAAGATATTTTCAAGCCTGGTGCTGCTGTCGCTCTCGCCCTTGTTGCTCGGCATCGCTGCAGGCATCAAGCTGACGTCACCGGGGCCGATACTGTTCCGGCAATCGCGCCTGGGGTTGAACGGACGCACCTTCGATGTCTATAAATTTCGCACCATGGCGGTCCAGCATGCGTCGGATGCCGTGATTCAGGCGTGCCGTGGCGACCAGCGCGTGACACCCTTCGGCGCCTTCCTGCGCCGGCGCAGTCTGGACGAACTGCCGCAATTCTTCAATGTCCTCCTGGGCGACATGTCGGTCGTCGGGCCGCGGCCACATGCCTTGGCACACAATGAGTTCTACAAGGCATTGCTGGAGCGTTACATGCTGCGGCATCGGGTCCGTCCCGGCATCACGGGATGGGCGCAGATCCACGGCTATCGTGGTGAAACAGATACCGTCGACAAGATGGCCAAGCGGGTTCAGTTCGATTTGTATTACATCCAGAACTGGTCGCTGTGGATGGATGTGCGCATCGTGCTGCGTACGGCACTTACGGGGTGGAGCGGAAAGAACGTCTATTGACGATGACGACCTGGCTGCAGCATGTCCGGCAACCGGATCTGCGCACATTAGGCAAAGCTGATGCGAAACCGGGTCACGCAGCGGGTCGTGCCATCGATGGACTGTTTCCAGGCCAGCGTGGGTGACGGCTGCTTGCAATCAAGATGATGTGAAATCCAGCCCAGTGGCGGTGATGCACGCCCGCGCACCAGTTCGAGCCGGCCGGCCGCGTCTGGCATCCATGCCTCGAGCCGCACGCCTTCACGCTGCGCCTCGACTGCGCAGGCATCGGTGTCTGCGCCTGGCCCGACATTGGTACGGATGCGGCACTGCTCCGAAAAATGCCAGTGCAGCGTGATGTCGTGGATGCCATGGCAAACGAACAGGTCCTCTACCAGCAACGTGCGTTCGGCTTTCACATACCGGATCGTTCGCCGATGCAGCACCGGATCGCGCAGCCGCAGGTAGCCGTCATGGGACGCCGTCAGCATGTCTTCCTGCGCGCTGCTGCGCCAGGATTCCGCCACTGCTTTCGCCTTGCGCAGCCAGAGAAATGCGCCGCCCATGTCGGACTGATCGCGGTCATCGATGCAGGCGGTGTTGTGCGCCGACGTCCCCCGAAAATAGCTGCGCCAGGTTTGCTGCAAATGATAGGCGTAGGTGCCTGGGTCAATCAACAGTGGGCGCCCGCCGGCCGACAGGGTCAGCGACAAGGCGTCGGCATGGCCATGGGCCGCAATCGACAGGTAACCAAGCGCGCCTGCGTCGGCCACGATGCGCACTTCGGCAGCCGTGTCGAAGTCGCTGCCGAGCACGTAAATGCCGGCATCGGCGAACACCCGCCGCGGATACGACGCCGCTGGCGTGCCCACATTGGCATGATCAGTGCGGAGCTGGTCGAACCGGGCCTCGCCTGCCGAGCCCAGCAACCAGCGGCTCTTGTCATCGAAATGGTCGGCTTTGGCAGCGAAATCGGCGCGGCCGAACAGGACCGCGCCGCTTGCCAGCAAGCTTTGAAACGGATCGAAATCCCGCTCGCAAGACAGTCGCAGCCTTGCATCGTCGGCGTCGCCCAGCATCGGTACATGACCACCGGCATCGCGCAGACTGCAGATGCACGCGCACATGCCTTCGAGCCGATCGCGGCAGGCTGGCGCCAGTGGCTGCTCATGCGCGTTCGCCACCAGAGTGCACAGCAGGACCATGTCGGCGACCTCATGGTGGTACCAGGTCGCCTGTTCCCGGTGCACGCCGTCGGCGCCGACCTGCGCCAGCACCTGCGCCTCCAGGCCCTGGCGGGAAAGCCGCTGCCATTCCATGCTTTCCGGCCAGCAGGGCCAGGTGTGGGAGGCAACGAACAGGCCGGCATATTCGCCGACCAAATGGTTGTTCGCAGAAGAATGCAACGATCGATGGGCACTGACGAAGGCGCAGTGGCGGTAGATGCAATCCAGCCAGCGCTGGCGAAAGTCCTGGCCGTCTTCACCAGAGAACAAAAGACTGTCGCCACCACCCAGCAGTTGCCATGCGAAAGACCAGTTGATCAGCCGGATCGCGTTTTCCAGGGCGCTTGTCCAGCCCTGTCCAAGCGGATGAGGCACTTGCGTGAACCAGGAATCGAGCAACTGGCGGCACCCGTCAGCATGGCGATTTTCCTGCGTCAGATACCAGGCTTGGGCAAGCGTCACCAGCTCCTGATGCCGATTCGGCTCCCACAAATACTTGATGTCGCCGACCAGCGCCGGATCACGATGGTCGATGGCCATGCCCGGTCGCATCGGTGCAACGGTACCGGTTTTCGGATCCCGATTCCAATGTGGCGGGAAACCGAGATCAGCGTCCGGCAGCGCGAAGACGTCGAAGCGGCCAGCCAGGATGCGCTCGGCTGCAGCAACGGTCGGATCGCCGTCAAATGAAGCACCGGGGTTATGCAGCCAGGAGCGTCCGAAGGTGTGATTGGCGGCCGGAACTGGTGCAAGAACGCCTGGTCCGGCGCGCAGGCAGCGCCAGCGCACCAATGCAATGAGGACTGCTTGCCGGACGCGCCATCCGATTTCGGGGAGATCCATCTGGCGCAGGCGGTTGTATTGCCAGCGCAGGCGTGGCAGGCCCGCGTGGCTGTGATGTTCAGAGCCGGCACTTTCGGCACTCTTGGTATTCCATGAATTTTTAGCGGCCGCGACTGTCGCGATTGTCTCGACATGCGATTCTCCTTCTCCATCTCGCGACGCACCAGCGGGCGACTGCCATGCCACGGCCGATACTTGTGGCATCGGAGCGGGTGCAGTGTTCGCCGGCTCGTTATTTGCACCAAGCTTGCCAGTGACTGCAGTTGCCAGGGGAATGGCCGTCGCCGTGACCACCGCAGCTGCAGAAACCGGCTTGCCGGTCTTAGATGCGGGCATGGATAATGTCGCCATAGAGCGCGGAAAAATCCGCTGCCAGCCGCTCTGCCGAAAATGCCTCCCGCACCCGACGGCGGCCGGCAATCGCCATTGCCGCCAGCAGCGCACGTTCGTCATCAAGCCGCGCGATTGCGCTGGCGATGGCGGCGCTGTCATGTGGTGGCACCAGAAGGCCGTGCACGCCGTCCTGCATCACGTCCGGAATGGCCCCGACGGCGCAAGTGACTGCCGGCGTACCGCTGGCCATGGCTTCGAGCAATGCATAGGGCAAGCCCTCGCTGAAGCTGGGCAGCAGCATGACATCGGTCTGACGCCACAGTCCCGCCTTGGCACCACCCGCCACCGGTCCTGTGAATCGAACGACTGCCTCCAGCTTCAACACCCGTACGCGCTGGGCCAGTGCCTGCGCTGCCGGCCCGGCGCCGGCAATGGTGAAGTGCAGCTTCCGACCCGCTTTGACCAGCACTGCGACCGCATCGAGGGCTTCGTACAAGCCCTTCTCCGGAATCAGACGCCCGAGATAGAGCAGGCGCAATGCAGTCTTCGTAGCCTTATAGGCGGGGCAAGAAATTGCATCCTCGCCCGTGGTTTCATCCTGGCCTCGCGCAGCATCACGACAATCGTCAGTATCGAGGTCGATGCCATTCGGAATGCGCAGCACTTGCAGGCCGGGGCAAAATTGCCGGTAAGCCGCCTGTTCCTGCATCGACAGCACCACCACCGCGTCGTTGAGCGCCAGGATTGTTTGCAACAGGCGTTGCATGACCCACCCGCCGGGTGGCAGCGCGAAGCGATCGGCAGCCCGCTCCTGCGCGCCAGCCAGAACCGCCGTCGGTGCACGCGATTGCGACCGGCTCCGGCAGAGTTGCTGTGGCATCTGGCCACCGTGAATCTGCATCACGACCCGAACGCCGTGCGCCCGCGCCAGCATTGCAAGGACGCCATCGCGCAAGATCGGACGCAGCGCCATGCTGGTGTTGAGATGCAGGATTGCCGGTCGCTCCGCATGCAGGAAGCGCAGCAGCCGCCAGGGCGTCAGCAACGTTCGGATCGCCCGTGCACCGGGAGCCTCGCTGCGCCCTTCGCTGCCCAGCTGAAAATGCAGCAGCCGGAAGCGCCGAATCAGGCGCGACTTCAGCAAGATTGCCGCATGGGTGCTCACACCGCTGACGGCCCACAGCGCCGGGCTGCAAATGGCCACGGCTGGCAATGACGATGTTGCAATGGAAGGGGTAAGGGGACCCTCCTGCCGCGCATCAGCGCAGAGTGCAGGCCGAACGCAATCCTTGCCCTCGCGACGGGTGGATGCAGGCATGTCCTGCACGTACGGCACGTACGGCGAGGAGGGGAACGGTGGCGGCGCGCTTGCGTTCATGCGCTTCATCCGTCGCGGGCGCCAGGCATGCCATGCGCATCGAATGCGCCTGGCGCACTCTCTGCGCCGCCATCCCCGAAGCCTGAAAAATCGTCACGCAAATCCAGATGCTGGATCAGCATGCGCTGCTTGCCCCGGGGCGTGCGGGCAATGCGATCGACCACCTCCAGCCCGAACTGGCAGCCGTCACCGGTTTTTTCCATCATGGCTGCAACGATGCGCGCCCGGGCAGCAGCCGACAATGGCTGCTCGCTGACGATGCGAAGCGTCGCCTGGCCGGGCGTCGATTGTTCGAATTGCAGATCGTCGATGTCGCGCAGGTCGTCGTATTGCGGCGTTGTCAGGGAATTGATGCTGATCAGCCGGGCGTCTCGGCACACCAGGAATTCCTGTCGCCTGCCTTCGATGCGGTCGAGAACGGGAAAGCCAGGCAAGCGCGCATGCGGAGTGCTGCCCAGGATTGCCATGTCGCCCGTGCGGTAGCGCACGAACGGCATGACGCGATTGTCGAAACTGGTGCCGACGATCTCGCCCATGGTGCCGGCCCTGGTGACAGGCTCGCCTGCATCATCAAGCAATTCAAGGTGCCCATAATGCGGATAGAAAAAATACCGGGGGTCACCCGGCATCGAGCCCGCCATCAGGAGACGCTCTGACTGGCCGTAATGCTGGAGCACCGGGCAATCGAACACTTCCTGCAGCAGGACACGGTGACAGTCGAGCACGTTTTCCGAAAACAGCAGGATGCCGCGCACGCGACGCGAGACATCCGGCGCCGGGTGTGTCTGCAGCCACCGCGCCAGCGGCATGATTGCCGAAGGATAGGCATGGATCCAGGCGGGTTGCCAGCGGCGCATGGCCGCCACGTAATCCGGCATGCAGGCGGCGCCCAGGTGGTCGGTGCTGAAGATGAGTTCGTTCTTGATCGGCTCGATCATCCACAGGGGTGCATCGGGCGTGCCGGCGCCGGGCACGCTGCGGCCGCGCAGGGCCAGTACCAATGACCGGCCCTGCTGGCCGAGTCGCCGCTGGAATGATTCGATGAAAGCATGCTCCCGCGCCCGGCTGAGACCTTTTTCAAGATAGAAGCGCATCGGCGTGGCAGTCGAGCCACCGGTGGCGATCTGCATGCGGGATTGCGGCGGACTCGCCGTCGATACATGCTGCGCGCGGTGTGCACGCAGGCGCTCCTTGCTCAATACCGGCAATTGCGCAAGAACCTCGAGCGGGCGTTCGAGTCGTGGCAACAGATGCCGGTAAGCGCGGTATGCCGGAACCGAGGTCAAGGCGGTCGACAAGGTATCGCGCAGTTTGTCAGTGGCCAACCCTGCGACGGCGGCAGCGTCTTGCAGGGCAGCTTGCCGTGCGAAACGACCGTGATGCCGCCCGCGTGCCAACGGGGCGAGCGCGGCATAGGTACGTCCGAGTGAGTTCTTGATCCACTGCGGCGAGCGGAAATACGCGTCGAGCCAGGGATGCAGATGATCTTCGATTGCCATCTCCCGATTCTAGCGACCATGCCTTCGCCGGCGGCGACATTGCTCAAGCAGCAGACCGAGCGTCATGCAGAATGCAGCGTCAATAAACCCGTGCGATGCGCCGGCGCAGCAGGCGCCAGTTGGCAGCCTGCCAGACTGACAGCAACGCCGGCCGCAGCGAACTCAAGAAAAGATAGGGGTCGGTGAGCATGCGGCGCGACATCCGGCCCTGTGTTCCGCGATCCCACAATAACTGCCGCCATTGCGATGGCCTGATCGCCGGGTGGTAATACAAATCGGCAGTGCCGCTCACGAGTCGAGCCGGCGTCTTGTCATGGCTGGCCGATGCGGCGGGCGGCGCGCTGGAATCAAGGCTCAGTCCGATGAAATTCATGCCGCACCACACGGAGGCAGCCAGCGAACGCCATACCCGCGGATTCGATTCGAACAGATGAACGCGGCCGGTACCGGTTTCGATACGGGCGTCGACATTCATCACGCCGGTGTAATCGGTTTGCGAGGCGAGTACATGGGCGCAGTGTTCGAGATAATCGTGTTGAAAAAAAAGCACCCGCGACTGAAAGCGCTTCTGGATCGCCAGTGCTTGCACCTGCCCGTTGCGGGCCAGCAGGTTCAAGCCGACATCGGTGCCGGCAATGAAACGCTGCGCAATCAGCGGCGCGTGGCGATAATCCGGGTCGCCCAGGATCTGGCGGGCAAACTCGGTGCGACTGCCGATGAGGCGGATGCCGGTCGAAACGGCTTCGCCAAGTGGCTTGATCAGGAACGGCAGTCCGAGTGCGACGGCAGTGCGATCGAAATCGATGTCGTGTTTGGTGGCGAAATA
>JAYTLK010000092.1:0-18044 GCA_043729515.1 Herminiimonas sp. | reverse complement strand
TGCTATAGTTTCGTTTTACGCGGCTGTAGCTCAGCTGGATAGAGTACTTGGCTACGAACCAAGGGGTCGTGGGTTCGATTCCTGCCAGCCGCACCAGTATTAGCAAGGGGTCTGCCTTCGGGTAGGCCCTTTTTGTTTTGGGGGTTATGGCGGATTTCCGGCGCCAGGTCCGCGCAATGGCGCCGGGCGTGTTAAGAATCGCTTAAAACTGGACCATTGGGTCAGTTCTGGGCGATCGTCAACAGCATCGTTTTACCAGGCAAAGATCACCACGGCGCGTTTTTATGCGGGTCATATTCTGTTCCAGGCGCCGGGGCTGCAAGGCGTGATTGTCAAGGGCAGTGCGGGCGTCTTGGGTTTGGGTGCAGACCAGTTTCAGCGTGGAAGGCCCTTTTTAAACTTTCGCTTCATACCAGGCCTGCGAGCGATTCACCATACCCACGACGACCAGCATGATCGGCACTTCGAGCAGCACGCCGACAACGGTTGTCAGCGCCGCACCGGATGAAAGCCAAACAGGCTGATGGCGGTCGCGACTGCCAGCTCGAAAAAATTCGAGGCGCCGATCAGGGCAGAGGGCCCGGCGACACAATGTGCAACGCCTAGCTCACGGTTCAACAGGTAAGCCGAGCCCGAGTTGAAGACCACTTGAATCAGGATCGGGACAGCGAGGATCGCGTTGACCAGCGGTTGCTCGGTGATCGCTTCGCCTTGAAATGCGAACAGCAGAACCAGCGTCAGGAGCAAGGCGGAGATCGAATAAGACCCCAGCAAGGCCACTACCCTCTCCAGACGGCCAGATCCCTTTGCAAGCAAGGCGTGACGCATGACCTGCGCCAGGATGACCGGTGCGACGATGTAGAGCGCTACCGAGGTTATCACGTGTCCCAGGGTATGGTAATGGCTGATAGGCCCAGTAACAATGCAACCAGCGGCGCGAACGCCACGATCATGATCGAGTCATTTAGTGCGACCTGTGACAAGGTGAAATATGGATCGCATTTGCACAACTGGCTCCACACGAATACCATCGCCTTACACGGCGCCGCCGCCAGCCGGATCAGACCTGCGACATAGCTATCCAACTGGTCCGCATGCAGCCACGCGGAAAACACATGGCGGATGAAAATCCAGCCCAGCAACGCCATCGAAAATGGTTTGACCAGCCAGTTCACGACCAGCGTCACGCCGATCCCGCGCCACTGGCTTTTCACCTGGGACAAAGCGCCAAAGTCGATCTTGATCAGCATCGGGATGATCATTACCCAAATCAGAATGCCAACCGGAATATTGACCTTCGCAACTTCAAGGCTGCCGATCATCTGAAAAAAGCCTGGCAAACTCCGGCCCAGGACAATGCCGAGGACAATACAGAGCGCAACCCAGATGGTCAGATAGCGTTCGAAAAAGCCAATTGCCGTGGCAGCGTTTCTGGCGGCTTCTATGTGTGCGCGGTACGCATGGATGCAGGCTCAGGCGTTGATGACAGGAGTGTCACCGATTTTTTTCACCTCATGCTCGATGGCGTGTTTTTCCAGCTTCTTGATCGGCAGGGCCAGGAAAATGTTCATGCGGGCGACGATCTGTTTGAAGATCCTGTTGAAAGCGGCGCGTTTTTGCTCGTCAGTGCCTTCGACAGCGGCCGGGTCTTCAAACGACCAGTGTGCGCTGATCGGTTACTCTGGCCAAAACGGACACACTTTTCCGGCCGCATTGTCACAAACAGTGATGATGAAATCCATTTTTGGCGCATCGGCGGCTAGTGGTCAATGCGGAATTCAAGGCAAGCAACAACGATGATCCAATTGCAGTTGCCATCGAAGTACTGGGCCGGAAGGCGATGGACGAGATGCCAGCACAATTGAAGCAGCTGGCGCGCGACATGATTCCCTTGAAAGCGGTCGATTCGGTTGGCCTGGCAGCACTGCGCGGCATTCTGTCGCCATCTGCTGCCGATATGTCTGCTGTCATGGTTCGATCGCCGCCTTTCGACCATCGCAAGCTGTCGGACCTTATTGCGGAACTGGTCAAGGGCGGGCACGGCCTGATCATGGTGATGGGCAAGGGCGGTGTAGGCAAGACCACGATCGCTGCGGCGATCGCGCTGGGCCTGGTCGGAAGCGGCAAGACCGTGCACCTCAGCACAACCGACCCCACGGCGCGTCTGGCCATGACGCTGGACGGCAAAGTTCCCGGCCTGACGGTGGGCCGCATCAATCCGAAGCTCGAAACGCAGCGATACGTCGACAAGATCGTTGCTGCGAAATCGCCTGCCATGACGCCGGCCGAGCGCGACCTGCTCATTGGAGACCTGCGTTCGCCCTGCACGGAAGAGGTCGCTGTCTTCCACGCTTTTTCCCATGTGGTGTCGCAGGCCCGCAGTGCCTTTGTGATGCTCGACACGGCGCCCACCGGGTGCTCCCTGCTGCTGATGGATGCCACCGGCGCCTACCACCGCCAGATGATCAGGGAGTTCGAAGGCCAGGCCGCCGGCAGGATCGTCACGCCCCTTGCGGCTCCAGGACGCCGACTACACGGAGATCATTTTGGTGACGCTGCCCGAAGCAACGCCGGTCTCGTAAGCGGCCGCGCTGCAGGACGAGCTGGACAGGGCCAGAAGCAAACCCTACGCGTGGTTGGTCAGGTCGTTACTGGCGACGGCTATGCGGGATCCGCTGCTTCACGCGCATCTGGAGGGCGAGAAAAAATTGATCGAAAGGGTCAGGAAGCAAACGACGCATGATGTGTTCATGGTGCCATGGCCTGCCGACCCTCCCGTTGGTGTTGCGGCGCTTGATGCCTTGCTCAACATTTGAGAGCGCAATTTCCGTACCTACCTGGTTGAAGGTGCCCATTAAGACATCCGCCTGCTTACAGCGCAGCATCACTTAGTTGCCTGCCATGTGTTCGCGGTCCATTTGCGGTAACCGCATGTCTTGCACGCCATCGAACACCGCAATCACTTCACCCGTGCAGGGTGCGCATGCCGGACTTCGATAAATAAAGTAAGCGCTTGGCCGTGGCGGCAAGATGCCGTCTGCGCGCGAACCCCAACTGTTGAACTTGACGATATCGATACCGTACGACTGGCCCCTGTAGGCCTGAAAGCGTTCAACTCGAGTATCGAGGTTCATCAAGCGGGCATTGAAAACGATACTGTTACCGCCGTTAAAAATCAGAAATTTGCCACTTTTGAGTGGAAACGCCAGGTCCACGACCGGCCCTGGCGGTGGTAAGCGTCCATCAATGGCGAGCAGGGCCTGGCATGCACCCCAACCACCTACAACTGCAAACAGACCTGTCGATAACCACGTCATCCAGCCTGATGGAAGTTTCGAGATAAATGGCGAGCGTCTCCACCAACCTGCGACAACGGCAGCAAGCGAACAATCCCAGCACCACGTTGGTTAACCCATAACTCTCCAGACGCGGCTCGCCAGCTTGCGCAACTCGCTGACCCACAACACCGAACTCGCCATTGCAACGCAGAGCAACCACTGGTGCAACGCAAGTGGCGTCGTGCCAAAGGCGAGATTGAGAAACGGCAGATTGACCACCGCTACCTGCAGCATCACCGACAGGGCGATCGCACCCCAAAGCCATGGATTGACGAACAGGTGCGCGAATGCTGTCGTCGTGTCCGAACGTGCGGTGAAACAGGTGAACATGCTGGTCAATACCAGCACTGTAAAGCCTGCGGTGCGCGCAGTGGCCAGATCGTCGGTTCCCTCGATCAGCCCACCAGGCAAATAAATGTCCATCGTCAGAAGCGTCACCACGGCGATCACCAGGCCGGTCAGGATCACATCTGTCCACATGCGGGCGTCGATTATTGGCTCGTCCAGACGGCGCGGCTTGCGGGCCATGAGGTCGTCCGTAGGCGGATCGATGCCCATCGCCAGCGCCGGTCCGGTGTCGGTGATCAGGTTGATCCACAAGAGTTGCGTTGCCAGCAACGGCATGACCAGTGCATCGCCCGTGTCCCTGAGTCCGATCACGCCGGCGCCGACCACGCCCAGGAACACCGTCAGCACCTCGCCCATGTTGGATGACAGCAGGTAGCGCAGGAACTTGCGGATGTTGTCGAGTATGCCGCGGCCTTCGCGCACCGCCTCGACGATGGTCGCAAAATTGTCATCGGCGAGGATCATCTTCGCCGCTTCCTTGGTCACCTCGGTCCCCGTCACTCCCATTGCGATGCCGATGTCGGCCGCCTTCAGGGCCGGGGCGTCGTTGACGCCATCGCCGGTCATCGCGACCACGTTGCCGTCAGCCCGCAACGCAGCAATGATGCGCAACTTGTTCGCCGGCGAGACCCGGGCGTAAATCGACGTCCTGCGCACCGCCTTGGCAAACGCCGCATCGTCCATCCCATCGATCTCCAGTCCGGTCAGCACAGTTGCGCCGGCCTCCACGATGTCGAGGTCCTCGGCGATGCGCGAAGCGGTACGCGGATGATCGCCGGTAATCATCATGACCCGGATGCCGGCCCGGTGCGCTTCACGAATGGCGATTGCTGCCTCTTCGCGCGGTGGATCGATGATGCCGACGGTGCCGACGAAGACCAGATCGTGTTCCAGGGAGTCGGCAGCATCGCGGTTCTCGTCTGGCGCCAAGGTGCGGTAGGCCACGGCCAGCGTGCGTAGCGCATCATCCGACAGCCTGTCGACATCGGCCAGGATCTGCACGCGCCGTGCCTCGTCCAGAGGAACGGTGTCTGGCCCCACCCGCACTCGATTGCAGTTGCCAAGCAGGACATCCGGAGCGCCCTTGGTGATGACGACAACCGCGTCGTCGCGTTCATGATCGACCTCGATCGTCGACATCATCATGCGCTCGGAGGTGAACGGTATTTCGCTGATACGCGTAAAACGCCGTTCGCGCCGCTCGGTCAGTCCCAGCTTGCGCTCGGCAACCAGGAATGCCGCCTCCGTCGGATCGCCATGAATCTGCCACGCGGCGCCTGCCTCCTGATGCAGATCTGCGTTGCCGGCCAGGCTGCCGCCGCTCAGCATCACGACGTTCTCCGCATGCAGTGATCCGGCGACCAGCGCCGCGCCCTTGTGCTCGACCCGTCCCTGCGGCGCGTATCCGACACCGGTGATGCGGGTGTCGCCCGAGGCGGTGATCACCCGCTCGATAGTCATTTCGGCCCGGGTCAGGGTGCCGGTCTTGTCGGATGCGATCACCGAGGCCGAGCCCAGCGTTTCAACCGACGATAGTTTCTTGACGATTGCGTTGTGCCTGGCCATGCGCTGCACGCCAAGCGCCAGCACCACCGACATGATTGCCGGCAAGCCTTCGGGCACGGCCGCGACCGCCAGCGACACACCGAGCAGCAGGGCGTGGATCACATCGGCAGCGCTGCGGATTTCGGACATCAGCAGGATGGTTCCCACGACCACCACGGCGATGATGACAATGGCGATGCCCAGCATGCGCCCGATGCGTCCGACTTCTTTTTCCAGCGGTGTCGGCTCCTCGGCGGTGGTCACCAGCATCGCAGCGATCGCGCCCATTTCGGTGGCCATGCCACTGGCTGTCACCACGGCGCGACCGGCACCCTGCGCGACCGCCGTGCCTTTGAAGACCATGTTGAGGCGGTCTCCAAGCGGCACTGCTTTGAGCAGCGTGGCGGCGTTCTTGAGGACGGCTCCGCTTTCGCCTGTCAGCGAGGCTTCCTGAACCCGCAGCGTCGTAGCATTCACGAGCCGTGCATCGGCGCCGACGGCGTCACCCTCGGACAATACAAGCACGTCACCACGCACCAGGTCGGCACTGGGTATCTGCAGCACATGACCGTCTCGCAGCACCGAAGCGGTCGCGGCGGTCATCCTGTTGAGCGCAGCCACGGCATTCTCCGCCTTGGCTTCCTGTGCAAAGCCCAGGGCGCCATTGAGAAGGACAATGGTCGCGATGACGATTGCGTCGAGCGGCCAGCCAACCCGGCCTTCGATAATCCATGCGACAAGTGCGATGACGATTGCAGCCAGCAAAAGGTAGACGAGCGGATCCTGAAAATGCGACAGCAGGCGACGCCAGGCTGGCAGCCGTGGCACTGAGCGCAGCACGTTGGCACCATCTTGACCGAGACGACGCAACGCCTCCGCAGATGTCAGCCCGTTGCCGATATCCGTCCCGAGCGCTTGCGCAACTTCGTCAGCACTTAAGATGGAAGGATCTTCTCCATCCATTTTTCTCAAACGATCACCGGCAGGCACTGTTGCGGTCATGGCGGCGCCTCGCTGTCTCGTGTCGCCGCGGCGGCGCTGTCGTGATCCAGGTCGGGACGGCACCAGGGATCGACATGCGTCATCAGCGACAGGACACGGTGACGCGCCATGACGTTGCGGTGTGCGGCAACGGCAATGTCGTGGCCGGATTCAACCGTGATCGCAGCGTCGACCTCGACGTGGGCGTCAACGACGATCATGTCGCCCATCTTCCGGGTGCGTACGTCGTGGACACCCATTACACCCGGCGTGCTTTGCAGGGTACGGGTGATTGCTGCGAGTTCCTGCTCGTCGACGCCGCGGTCCATCAGTTCATGCAGTGCCTCCCATCCGAATCCCCATCCCATTCTGGCGATCATGAGTCCGACGATCAGTGCGGCAATGGGGTCGAGCAGGGGGTAGCCCGCCAGGTTCCCGGCAATGCCGATTCCCACCACCAGGGAAGATGCGGCGTCCGAGCGGGCATGCCAGGCATTTGCAACCAGCATGCTCGACTTGACCCGCGTGGCGATCTTCAGCATGTAGCGGAACAAGACTTCTTTCGCCACCAACGCTACGGCGGCTACAGCCAGTGCCATCGCATGGACCGTGGGAATGCTTTCCGGATTCTCCAGCTTGCCGATTGCTGACCAGATCATCCCGGCTCCGACCGCGAGCAGTAACACGCCCACGACCAGCGAGGCGGCGTTTTCAAAGCGCTGATGACCGTAGGGATGCTCCGCATCGGCGTCCTTTGCGCCGTGGTGACTGGCGAAAAGGACGACGAAATCAGCGACTAGGTCGGAAAGCGAATGAATGCCGTCGGCAATGAGTCCCTGCGACTTTGTCAGTACGCCTGCGCTAATCTGCAGACAACTCATTGCAATGTTGACGGCCACGCTGACCCAGGTGCTGCGCTTAGCGGCAGCGGTTCGTTCAGCCGGCGTGTGTCGAGAATCTTCCGGATCGTCAAAAACCGGGAATTTGTTAATCAACCGTGCTTCCTTTGAAGCGTCCCGGATTCGGGAACACTGCTTTTGACGCTAGCACGGGCGGGTCCGTGCCGGCAGCCAGCCGTCTAATGATAGTCTGAGCATCAGCGCATGATGATTTGCACAGGAAGGACCGTAAAAATGACTGCCCGTTTTTAGTCCAAAACAGGACGCCGTTCTGCATTTACTCAGGCTGAGAAAATTCATCAAAAGCGGCCAGTGCATTCGCCGAATACATGAGCGACGGGCCACCACCCATGTAAATTGCCATGCCGAGCGCTTCTTCGAGCTCGGCTCTAGTCGTTCCGAGCTTCACCAGCGTCTGTGCATGGAAGCCGATGCATGCATCGCAATGCGCAGCCACACCAAGCGTCAGGGCGATCAGCTCCTTGGTCTTCTTGTCAAGAACACCGTCACGCGATGCCGCTTTTGCCAGTTCGCCAAACCCTTTCATCAGATCCGGTTGGTTCGCTCGCAGCGTGCCGAGGTTTTTCGACACGGCTTGTGTCAGGTCCCGGTAGCACGGCACGGCGGGCGTCATTTTCTCATCGGACATGTGTGTATTCCAAATGGCAGGTAAGCAGGGCAAAAACGGAAAATTCCGGTAGCGAGCGGAATCAGGCCAATCCAGCCCGGAGCTCCGATAGCCCCGAACAGCGTTGCGCCGATCAATCCAAGATCGGTCAGTCTCCGGATGGTGCGGTCTATATTACCGACATTGGCATGCATGATGTTTCCTTTTCAACAGAACGATGAAAGTCAAGGTCGTTGCCTGCGAAAATACGATGCATGCACAGAAACTGACCAAGGACGACATGTTAAGTGGCATCAGCTTCGTGCCAGCCGGTGTCTCGCAAATCATGTTGCTCCAGGAAGCGGGCTACGCCTATGTCCGGCCGTGACCTGCGCCTCGACCGCGGCCCGAGCGCGTGTCGACGACCCTGGCTATTGCGGCGGGCAAGCGGGATGCTCCAGCACGCATGGTTCTTCGCGCTGCCGTGCCTTGGTGGCACCGCAGGTGCGGCTTGAAGCAAGCGGGTACTAACAGCGCTCGCAACCTAGCCGCACGTCTACCACTTCCAGGGCGAAGCCGGGATGGCAGCGGCGTCGAACCAGGGATTCATGTCGAACGCCGGCTTCGGCGTCACAACCGACGGCCGCTGGCCAGCGTCGTCTTTCCGACCGACGGCAAGTATCTCGGCGACTGGACGGTCGATTAGGCCATTGCCCAGAACGGACGCGGCCTGCACTCCTCTGTCCCGGTCGGGTCGGTCAATGGCGGCAACTGTTATGCCTGCCATCAGATGACCAAGGCGGAAATCTCGTTCGGCAATATCGGTCCTTCGCTCTACAACTACGGCAAGTTGCGCGGTCGGAGTGAGGCAATCATTAAATTCATCTGGACCAAGCTTTACAACGCCCAGGCTCACCACGCCTGCTCCAACATGCCGCGCTTCGGTCAGACAGGCATCCTGCTCAGGATCAGCTGAAAGACGTGATGGCGCTCCTTCTCGATACCGCTTCACCCGTCATTCAGTGATCCGTATCCTGTAAAAGAAGTGGAAGCCTCATGAGGCTGAACCGCTGCGAGTTCATGTAAGTCCTCGGTATTGCCGTGGCATCCGGCATGGCGCTGGGCTCCCCGAATGTGCTTGCCGCGCGTGCGCCGGACAAGCTGCATGACCTGCCGCCTTTCGGCAACGTGCATCTGATGCATTTCACCGATCGCCACGCACAACTGCTGCCCGTCTACTTTCGCGAGCCAAGCGTCAACATCGGCGTCGGCGAGGCCTTCGGACGGATACCGCATCTGGTCGGCGACAAGCTGTTGAAGCAGAGCGGGGTATTGCCCGGGACGCCAGAAGCCAATGCCTTTGCTTGTCTCGACTTTGAACAGGCACCGAAAATCTACGGCAAGGTCGGCGGCTTCGCGCATCTGTCGACGATGATCAAGCGCATCAAGGCCAGCCGGCCCGGCGCCTTGCTGCTCGACGGCGGCGATACAAGGTTCTGCGACCGTTTTGTGGACCAACTGCCAGGACATGGTCGATGCCTGCCTCGAGCCGGGTGTCGACGTCATGACGGCGCGTTGGGAAATGACGCTGGGCGACCTCGCCGCTGCCGAACAGCCCGACCCTGATGGGACACCTGACGGACCAGACGGCGACGACCTACTCGTATTCGACACTGACCGAGATGACGGCGCCACCATCAAGACCATCATGAAAGACGTTGCCGACAATCTGTTCAACCCCGATCCGCATTACCAGCAGGGCGGCGACATGGTACGGGTTAGCGGCATGACCTATGCGATGGACCCGAAGGTAGGCATGGGAAGCCGCATACAGGACATGCGCATCAACGGCAAGCCAATCGACGCCGACAAGACCTACAAGGTGGCGGGCTGGGCACCGGTGGCCGAAGGTGCGAAAGGCGAGCCGGTGTGGGACGTAGTCGCGTAGTTGCTGCGCACGTACAAGACAGTCACGCCACGCCAGCTCAACACGCTACGGCTGATCAGCGTTGCGAACAACCCTAGTCTCCCGGCCAGATGACCGGCCGGTCAATCAAGGCGGCAATTGCATGGATCGTCATGCTGGAAAACGCGCTGCAGAACAAGGCCTAGGCTATGATCCGTGACGCGTGCGCGGAGCTAACCAGTTAGCTGGACGCGCTCAATGCAAGTAGGTTGCGTCCAACATAAAGGCAATCCTTGAACGACCATATCAACCGGCTCCTTTCCGAGATGTCGGCGCTCGAAAACGAACTCGCGGCGGCGCTGCACCAGCAAGAGACAAAGATGTTCTTCGAGATAAACGGCAAGCGGATTGTCTTCGAGCAATCCGTCAAACGTGCGCACCGCAAGCTCAAAAGCAATCTGTTTCACTGGCTCGTGACGTATCGCCCGCAAAACTTGATCACTGGGCCGGTCATTTACGCCATGATCGTTCCGCTCCTGTTCTTTGATCTGTGCATCACGCTCTATCAGGCATGCTGTTTCCCGATTTATGGCATCGCAAGAGTTCGACGCACCGACTTCATCGTGATGGACCGTCAGCATCTGGGCTACCTCAACGCAATCGAGAAATTCCATTGCACGTACTGCGCCTATGGCACTGGGCTGATTGCCTACATCGCCGAAATCATTTCGCGAACAGAGCAATATTTTTGTCCGATCAAGCATGTGCGCAAGATGCTCGGCACGCATGCACGGTACAAGCATTTCCTGGATTACGGCGATGCGGACGATTACGAAGAAAAGCTGGAAGCATTTCGGGTGGCGCTTGGTAAAAAATGATGCCGTTCGATTAGGAAGCGTCACATCATGCTTTTTTCGGCATCGTGCAGGATAGACGCGTTTAAAAGCCTGTCATCGGTCTGGGTCAGGGCGGGTAGAACGACTGAGGTCAGGGCGATAAAAGCCGGCTTGTGCGGCGCCAGGCGCGGCGTAATCGCTTGTTTCCACGAACCGCAGCAGCCGTAAGGCATTAATTACGACCAGCACGGTCGCGCCCTCGTGAATCAGCACGGCGATGCCCATGTTGGGCCAGCCGAAAAGCGTTGCCGGAATCAGCAAGGTCATCACCCCGAAAGCCGCCCACGGATTTTGCGGGACGATCCGGTGCGACGCACCGCTTGGCGCAATGACAAATGGAAGTCGTGACATGTCATCTGCCATCAATACGACATCGGCCGTTTCCCACGCCGCGTCGGTGCCGGTGCCGCTCATCGCAACACCAACGCTGGCGCGAGCCATCGCCGGCGCATCGTTGACGCCAGCGCCCACCATGACCTGTCTTTGGCCGACTTGGCTATCTCGACAGTGAGCAGTCCTTCGCCGTTGACGGTTCCGGCAAATACCATCGATCGTGCCGTTTTGTCGACCGGCATGGATTTGCCTGTAATGGCTGCCTATTCGACTGACGCCAAGGAATGCGACATAGAACGATGCATTTTCCTGCAAGTCCGCGACACGAAAACTGATGCGAAGTTCGCCGGATGAGGGACCATCGTCATGGTCGCGTTGCGTCCTGTGGAAGGTTTTTCGAGATCCAGGCCGTTAATTGCGCTGCTGATACCGCGCCCGACAGGCGCGCCACTTCAGCGCCTCCGTTGAACAGAATCAGGGTGGGGATGCTGCGGATGTTGTGACGCGCGCTTGCGGCCGGTGCGGCGTCGCTGTCGACCTTGGCAAAACGGACCTGGGGCATCTGGCGTGCCGCCGATGCGAAGTGTGGTGCCATCGATTTGCAAGGTCCGCACCAGGCTGCCCAAAAGTCGATCAGCACCGGCAATTCAGTGCCGGCGACAAATTTTGGCAACGCGGCGTCGCTCAGGTTGACCGGCTCGGTTCCCATCAACGCAGTGCCACAGCGCCCGCACACCGGCGCGTCAAACAAACGTTCATCGGGAATCCGGTTGGTGGTGCCGCAGGATGGGCAGACGAGGTGCATGACAAGACTCCTAGAACGCCGAAATGACCGCTTCCTGCAACCGGTCCGGGGCTACTGCAGCAACTGCTGCAGGGGATAGGCAAGGACCCATCCGCATCGCCATGGAAAACATGATGCGTGAGCGCGGGTTGTCGCGGTCCCTCAACAGATGCCAGGCGCCGACGCCGCCGACAAGAAATGCGGTAGTCAGATAAGCGGCCGAAACGGTGTGCGAAAGTATCCAGAAGGCCGAGATGAAGGTGCCGGCAGCCATCATCAGCGTCGCCGTGAAATGCAGGCCCTTGCCGGCCCGGGCCATGCCAAAAAGCATGATGCCCAGGAAGCCGGCTTCGAGAAAAAAGGCCGTCAATACTTCACACGCCATCAATGGCCCGATGATCGACCCGGCCTTGTCCGAGAAAACCGCACAGTTGGTACCGAAGTGGTACGACATCACGATGCCCGAGACCACGCCCATGGCAAAGACGATCGCAAAAATCTTGATCCCGTAGCGGAACAACTCGAGATAGGCATCGTTCCCGGTTTTAAGCCACAGGCCTTCCAATACCGCCAGATAACTGCCCGGTCCGATCGTAATTGCTGGAAATGCAAAATGGAATCCGACCGCAAAAGCAAACTGCATGCGCGCCATCAACAGCGCATCAGGTAATTCGGGCATGTATTCCTAAGTAGTTCCGTGATTTCCTCTTCCAGCGTAACGGCCTGCAGCAGGTCCGTACAGAAAAGCGTTTTTAGGATCGGGCGTTTTTGAAAGGATTGGGTGGAATGACTGGCGCTTCATCGGCTTCGGAGTCGTGCAATTTCGAAAGACGTAGTTCGATCTTTGATCGAGGCTTCAATGGGCAAAATTTCGTGCTGAAAAGCGGCTGAAACTAGATGACAGGCGTGTCTGCACCATGCTTTTGCCTTTTCGACCAATAAGCAAGCAGGTGACGCCGATTTCAATCAAGCCCGCAACTGCTCCTGTCAGCTGCCAGGCTCTGGTACCGGCATGCACAGCAGGTCAGTTGAACGGTGCAGCATTAGTCGACGACAGCGGATCGTTGAAAGTTGCGAGGATTCGCGTTTCACCAGCCATCGAGGCGGCATGGTCTATCTGTTCACAAGGGTTATCATTTGCCCGCACTACCGACTTCGTGCGAGATTCCTGCTTGTGGTTGCCCTGACAGCGCTCGTCGCTGGCTGCGCATCCGTTCGGTTCGATACCGAACGTGTAACCTCTTATGCATTCGATCAGCCGCTTTTGACACCGCTCGGGCAGACCTACCTGCCGCAGTTCGCAAACAGGCCTGGTCAATCCGGCTTTCACCTGCTGGTCTCCGGCCAAGACGCGTTTGCCGCACGCGCTGCTCTTTCGGAGTCCTCGCATCGAACGCTTGACCTGCAGTATTACATCGTCGCGCAGGATAAAACCGCGACGATGCTGCTCTACAGCGCACTTCGAGCAGCACAACGCGGCGTGCGCGTGCGTCTTTTGATCGACGACATGAACGCCGGCAATCGCGAGTTCGATCTGGCAATGCTCGTTCGGCATCCGAACGTCGCGGTGAGGCTGTTCAACACGTTTTCGCGTCGGGGCAGCTTCGGCATTTCACGCGCACTGGAGTTGCTCGGCGATGGTGATCGGTTGAATCGTCGCATGCACAACAAGCTCTGGATCGCCGACAGTGCAATAGCCGTGATCGGCGGGCGCAATTTGGGCGATGTCTATTTCAATGCCTCGAAAAAAACCGATTTCGGCGACCTGGACGTGCTTGCCGCCGGGCCGGTGGTGGCGGACATGGCGCGCAGTTTCGATCAGTTCTGGAACAGTGCCTGGGCGGTGCCGGTCGATGCAATCGTCGCTGCACCGCATGCAGGCGCCATCTCGAAATTCGCCGCTACAGAGATGGCAGAGCGGGTTGCGCAATTTCGCGAGAGTGAATACGTTCGTTCACTGCGCACGACAGGGTTGGGGCGTCGGGTGCAGGCGGGTACCGTCCCGCTCGTCGTTGCGCCCGCTTCGGTCCTGTACGACGCACCAGGCAAGGTACGTTCAGCGACGGCCGAACCAGCCGACACAGCTGACACAGATGACACAGCCGACGGGAAGGAAACGATCTTTTCTGTGATGCGCCGATCCATTGTAAGAGCGCAGCACGAGGTGGTATTGGTCACGCCCTATCTGGTTCCCGGCGCAAGCGGTGTGGCGTTGCTATGCGCTGTCGCGAGTCGTGGCGTGCGCGTGCGCATCCTGACCAATTCGCTGGTGTCGACAGACGTGCCGCTCGTCCATGCAGGATATGCGCGCTATCGCCCGCAGATACTGGCCTGCGGCGTGGAGCTGTCTGAAATGCGCCCCAGCGGCCAGGCATCCGTGCCGACCCGGATCGGGCTGTCATCCGGCGCGAGTCTGCACACCAAGGCGGTCGTCATCGACGGCAAATCAGTGTTCATCGGATCGATGAATCTTGACCCCCGGTCCGCCCGCTTGAACACCGAAGTGGCGCTTCGCATCGACAGCCAGGAATTGGGTCGGCAACTGGTGGCGCTTTTCGACGAAGCCACCATGCTCGATCAAGCCTTCCGGGTCGGACTCGACGAAGCTGGCAATGTCGATGCGCCGCTGCATTGGGACGCCGTCGAAAGCAACCTGCCGATGCGCTATGCAGGCGAACCACTGGCCGGTGCAGGGCGCCGCTGGATTGTCAGGATCCTCGGCGCATTGGTGCCAGAAGACCTGTTGTAGGCGTTTTACGTTTGCGTACGATTTCGAAGCAAAGCGAGGATGTCAAAAGAATCAAATGCGGTGACTGGTGCAAGGTTAGGAATCCAGTTGCCTGACGATACGCATTTACAGAATGAACGCTTCAACAGCCTCGACAGTTGCTGCCGGATCTTCTTCTTGTGGAATGTGCCCAAGTCGATCGAATATTCTGAGCTGGCTTCCCTTGATATCCTGGTGAAATCGGTGGGCATATTTTGGTGGAACCAGGCGATCCTTTGCGCCCCAGAGAATCAATGTCGGAACATGCAGCAGCCGAATACTGTTTTCCCACTGTCCGATCGGCAGCTGCTCGAAACGCGCGGCGAGGTTGGTTCGGTTGCCATCCCGCAGGGCCAACTCGTAGTAGCGATCGACCTGTTCCTCGGTGACTTTGGTCGGGTCGCCGTAAATGTTCTTGATGCTATGGGAGACGATGCCGCGCGGCAGAAGATGGGTAGTAATGTTCTTCAAGACCGAAAATTTCGCCAGACGCAGGGCTAGCGGTACGGATTCGGACTGGTATCGATATCCGGTCGCATCAACCAGGATCAGCTTTTCTACACGGTCGGCATGTGTGAGGGCGGTGTACCAGGCTACATTGCCGCCCAGAGAATTGCCAGCCAGATGAAAACGGTTTATTCCCAGTTTTTCGACCAGGCTGATGACCAAGCGGGCGTACCGATCAAACGAGTAGTTGCCGTCGGGAGAAGGGCCGGTCAGTCCAAATCCGGGCAAATCGAAACGGATGACACGACGAGTTTTTGCCAGTTCTTCCACCCATCCATCCCACGTATGCAGCGATGACGCTGCGCCATGCAACAACACGATCGGTGTCCGGTCGTTATGTGGTCCTTCATCCCGCAAATGCACGCGCATGCCGGCGATGTCGACGAACATGGAAGGTAGCGGCGCCCACCGTCCTTGCAGCGCGCTTACCGGTCGGTCGCACGCCCAATTGAACGCAATATATCCGGCAAGGAGAACAGGTATGCCGATCAGACCAGCGGTTGTGACTGTATAGTTATTTTTCATCAGCGTACTTGTGGTTTGTATCGATTGCTGTTGCCTGCATCCGGTTCAAAGCGTGGCCGTCGTCATTTCAGCTCGTTGATTCAATCAGGAAAAAAGGCCGGTCTTCCTGTCTTTCTCATGTTCGAACAATCGAAAATGCATTTTTTCTTTATGGTTTGGTTTCAATGTACAGGCAAGAAGTGAAAACCGCTCCAATTGCTACGGCAATGCCAAAGGCTGCACTGGCGTCGGCCGATGCCAGGACAACGATCCAAGCCAGGCCGCTGCGCACCTGGCTAAAGATCGGCACGGCACTCGTCGTGATATTGATGCTGGCGCTGTATTTGCTGCGCAATGTTTTGCTCGGCACGCCGGTCAGGGCATATGCTGCGACCAGCGGGGAGCTGGTGCAGACGGTCGTGGCCAGCGGCCGGATCATTTCGCCGCGGCGGGTGACGGTCGCCCTGCAAGGTTCCGGTCGGGTGCGCCGCATTGCCGTCGTCGAAGGTCAGGCGGTGGAAGCGGGTCAACTGCTGATTGAACTGGACGACAGCGAAAACCAAGCAAGCCTGGCGCAAACCCGCGCGGCCGTGGCACAGGCCCGGGCCAGGGTGCGCCAACTCAGGGAGCTCGACCGGCCGCTGGCAGCGCAAACACTGGCGCAGGCGCAAGCGACATCGCTACAAACGCGCAGGGCGCTCGAGCGCAGTCGTGACCTGGTGGCGCAAGGGTTCGTTAGTCAGGCAGCGACTGACGATGCGCAGCGCGCCAATCAAATCGCCGTCAGCCAGGTGGCAAGTGCGCAAGCCCAGGTTCAGGCAAATCTTGCCGGTGGCAGCGACGTGGCGCTGGCCGGGGCCGCTTTGGCGCAGGCAGTGGCGGGCGAACAGGTGGCGCAGGTCAAACTCGCGCAGGGGAGGGTGCTTGCGCCCAGCAACGGTGTGCTCATCTCGCGCAGCGTGGAGGTTGGCGACATCGTACAACCCGGCAAAGCGCTGATGGTATTTGCCGCAAGCGGGCACACCCAGGTATTGGCTCAGTTAGATGAAAAAAACCTTGCGAAAATCGCGCTGGGGCAAAAAGCCTATGCATCTGCCGATGCGTTTCCCAGCCAGCGTTTCGATGCCGTGGTCGCTTACATCAATCCTGGCATCGATGCCACACGCGGCGCTGTCGAGGTAAAACTCGATGTTCCCAACCCTCCCGCATATTTGCGACAGGACATGACCGTATCGGTGGACATCGAAACGGCACGTCGCGCCGCCACGCTGATCATTGCCAGCAATACGGTAGAAGAGGCGGCAAGCGACAAACCCTGGGTGCTGGTGGTGCGCAACAGCCGCGCCGTCAAACAGTTCGTCAGGCTTGGGCTACGCGGAGACACGCGGGTCGAGGTGCTCGATGGACTAGCCGCGGGTGAAGGCGTCGTGCCGGTTTCGAAGGTCGGCGTCAAGGCTGGCCAGCGGGTGCGGGCCACCGTCCTCGCCATGCCACCGGCGGCGCCGTGAATCCGCTGCTACCGTTCGAATGGGTGCTTGCCACCCGCTTCATGCGCGAAGGTTTTCTGCAAACGCTGTTCATCATTGCCGGTGTGGCGCTCGGTGTCTCGGTCATCGTCTTCATGTCGGCTTTACTCGCCGGCCTGCAAAGCAGCATCTTCAAGACATTGCTCGACTACCAGGCGCAAATCGTCATCTCGCCGCCCGACGAAGTACCGCGCGTGCTGCGCCGCGGTGGCGACGTTGAAACGGCAACATTGGTCCAGCCGCGTGCGCAGCGTCCGCGTTCCCTCGACCAATGGCAAAAACTGCGCGACAACACGCTCGCCATTTCCGGTGTGCTGGTCGTGGCGCCTGTGGTTGAAGGCGCTGCCTTCATCCTGCGTGGCAACGCCATCAGCGGCGTGGGCGTGCGCGGCATCGAGCCCGACAGCTATCTGCGCCTGATCGCCTTGAAAGAAAAAATCATCGCAGGCAGCGCCGATATCACGAGTACCGATATCGTGATCGGCGCCAAGCTGGCCAAGGATCTGGGCGTCTGGACCGGGGACAAGCTGACGATACAGGCGGCCTCGGGCGCATCAAGCGTCCTGTTCGTCTCCGGCATATTCGACTTCGGCAACCAGGCGCAAAACGCCGGCATCGTCTACATGGCACTGCGCACGGCACAAAGCCTGCTCGCCTTGCCCGGCGGCGCCACCAGCCTGCAGGTCAAGGTGACAGAGCCGTTTGAAGCGGAAACACTGGCGGCGCAGATCGCAGCCCAGCCCGACATCAAGGTGGAAAGCTGGATCAAGACCAACGCGGAGTTTTTCAAGGCGCTGTCCGGACAGACGCTGACGTTTTTCATGATTCGCTTGTTTGTCGGCATCACGGCGGCACTCGGTATTGCCAGCGTGCTTGTCGTGTCGGTCGTACAGAAGTCGAAGGAAATCGGCATTCTGCGGGCGACCGGCACGACCCGCGGTCAGATACTGCGGGTGTTCCTGCTGCAAGGCGCGATCTTCGGTTTTCTCGGTTCGCTGGTGGGCTCGCTGATGGGCTGGGGTTTCCTCACTGCGTGGCGGGGCTATGCCAGGAACGATGAAGGCGTTCCCTTCTTTACGCTCGATGTCGGGCCGATGCTGTTC
>JAYTLK010000091.1:0-3941 GCA_043729515.1 Herminiimonas sp. | reverse complement strand
ATAACCACAGCCAGGCTCCGGATCGAACGCATTTTTCCGAATTCCATCGATTCCCTAACAGTCAGATTGCCCAGGCAGGACGACACTGAAAAGGATTGTGATGACAGCTTTGTTGCAGTCACCGAAAGAAGCCAGGGACAATCCGACCACGGAACAAGAGCTGCAGCGACGGCTTGGCCTAGCCGCCCGCGAACTCGGCCTGTCGAAAAAGCAGGCGCAGGAAGCCGCCGAATCCGGACGTATGCGGGTCGACGGCATCCTGATCTCGATCTCATGCTTGGAAACCGACGTGCAGAAAGATGCTGTCGTGGTGGCCAAGCTCAACGTTCCGGTCGATTTCGCGGCCTTACGTCAGCTGCTGGAAATCAATCTCGTCGCTGCCATTGCCCTGCGTTCTACCATTGCCATCGATTGCAACGGAGCGGCAATCCTGATGGCACTGCTGCCAGTGCTCAGCTCCGCGCCGACAGCGTTGGCAAATCACATCAGTCAGATGGCGTTGTTCGCCAATACCCTCGAGATTCAGATCGCCGGCCGTTTTTAGGGTCGCTTGAATTTCGCTTGGCTTGCGCTTGGCTCTCGCTCGAATGAAACGGTATACCGCCTGGCTTTCCGCCGGCAGTTGATAGAGCAGTAACTGTTGTTCGCGGCATGACCATCTGCGGTCATCCTGCCGGGCTGGCCTGCTGGCTGGCTTTTCTTCAGATGTGTCCCTGCACTGCCCGCTTGACTGATTTTCAACTTTCCAAGCAAAGCGCCTGCATAGCGCATCGACGATACTAAAAGCTGCAATCGTTGACCTAAATCAAATCTCATTCCAGCAAAAACAATCGACGTCAACATGAAGCGTGATGTACCGCTCCGTGGGTGTTCGTTATGCGCACAGCGTCTTCGCATTGCTCCACCGCAGACGTTGTAAGAATTTACATACTGAATCTACCGCCCACTGATGGCAGCAGGATCTCAGATCCTTCATGAGGAAACTTCATGCGCTTGAATGCCCACTTCGTACTTTGCACCATCCCGCTCGTTGTCTCAGGCGTGAGGCTGGGTGTCAGGTCACGCGCATCATTCTCATCTCTGCAACGTGTCTCGCTCGCCGTGTGCAGTTGCATTCTATTGTTCAATGGCACTGCCGCAATGGCTGTGACCGAACTACCGAAAAAACCGTTCGTCTACAAGGCCGACAGCCGCAAACTGCCCGACGTGCTGCAGGACCTGGCGGCGACGATGGAGTTGCCGATTACGATTGCCGAAGGCGTTGATGGCACGGTCAATGGCAAGTTCAACCTGACGCCGGCGTCGTTCCTGGATCTGATGAGCAGCGCCTACAACCTGACCTGGTATTTCGACGGTAGCGCGCTGTTTGTCTATCCTTCGCGCGCCAATCAGAGCAAGGTCTTGTTCTTGCGCGACTTCGGCGCCGAACGAATCGAGCGGTTGCTGCAGTCGCTCAAGCTGGGTGACAAGCGCTTTCCCTTGCGTTACGACGCGGCCGAAAAAACGCTTGTTGTGTCTGGTCCACCGCGGCATCTCGAATTGATCGATGCGATGGTCGATGCGATTTCGCAGCGCGGGCGGGAAGAGGGCCGGCGGGTGGTACGGGTTTTTCCATTGAAATACGCCTCCGCGAACGACCAGAAAATGGGCGGCTCTACTGTCACCGGCATGGTGACGATGCTGAACCAGGTCTACGGTGCCGGAAGCAAGTCGGAAGGGCGTGGCGAACCGGCAAATCCAAGCCAGACGGCCACGGCGCTGTCGCCGATGAGCGCAATCTATGGCGCCACGCCTGAGGCCGCCAGCCTGCAGGCAAAAGCCGTCGATCGCACCGATCGCAGTCTCGGCAGCGCAGGTGCTGCGTTTTCTCTCGGCCCGGCCGCGTCCGATCGAAGCGCCGCGCGTACGGCAAGTGCAATTGCCCCGACACCGATCGATGATGATCGCCCCGTCTTTACGTCCGACGACGCAAACAATGCCGTCATCGTGATGGGTCTGCCACACCGCATGCCGGTCTATGCCGACCTGATCAAGCAACTCGATGTGGCGTCGGACCTGATCGAACTCGAGGCGACCATCATCGATGTGCGGCATGACGATGCCAATTCGATCGGCGTGAATTGGCAGGCTGCGAAAAGCAACCGGCAATTTGGCTACGATTCCCCTGCCAGTATTGCAGCAGGTGTCGGAAGCGTTTTTCAGCTGACGACGATTTCCGCCGACCTGAGCCGGCAATTGCTGCTGACGATCAATGCGCTCGAACAGCAGGGCAGGGCGCGCGTCGTCGCACGGCCGCGCGTGGTGGGCGTGGCGAACCGCACCGCGACGATGAAGGACACGCGCTCGGCATCTGTCAGGGTATCAGGCAATTTGAGCAGCAACCTGTATTCCCTGGAAACCGGCACGCAGATCGAAGTCACGTCGCGCAAGGTACAGGTCGATGGCATGCAGGCGATCAAGATGGCATTGTCTATTCAAGATGGCAGTTTCGACAGCAATACCGTTGACCAGATTCCAATCGTCAAGCGCACCGAGATTTCGACCGAGGCGTACGTCGGCGATGGTGAAGGCTTGCTGATTGGCGGCATCTCCTCCGAATCGGATTCCAGTTCCCAGGCAGGGCTACCGGGCCTATCGCGCATTCCCTTGTTCGGCGCGTTGTTTCGCACGACGGAAGATGCCTCGTCCCGGCGCGAACGGCTGTTCCTGATTACGCCGCGCATCATTTCGCTTGCCCGCCGTACTGGCCAGCGGCCGCAAGCCGTCGGCACGAGTGCGACCCTTGAAAGTGTATCTGCAGCCTCAGCACGCACCAGCAGTCTTGCCACCAGCGGTATCTCCGGCGGTAGCGGTGTCGATGCGTCGGGAGAGAAACGCGAAAAACGCGCCATGCGGGGGTCAGGAAAAAAATGATCGATTCGTCCCATCAATTACGGCTTCGTATATTGACCGGTACGCATGCGGGTGCAGAGATATCGTTAAGTCAAGGGAGGTACACGATCGGTTCGGACAGCAGTTGCGATGTGGTGATTTCAGACTGGACTTTCCGCCGGTCAGAGCTGGTGGTCGAACTGAACGGCGAAGAGGAATTCCGGATGCAGTTCGATGCGGAAGCGTTGGCCGAGCCGTTCTGCATCGATCAGTCCCGGCGCATCGGTGACATCGCGGTGGCAGTTTGTGTGGTTGGTGACGGGCGGCGCAAGTTCAGCGACATCGCGCTTCTGACACAGTTGCTGGCGCCACCGGAACCGGTGCTCGAGATTCGCAAGGGGTTCAGCAAGTGGGTAGTGGCAGGTTTCGCACTCTGCATTGCGGCAACGACAGCCTTCACGTTGCACGGAACCGGCAGCGCAGCAGGTGCGAAGGCGCCGGAGGCAACGGACAACAGTGCATTGTCGCGGGTGCGGGCAGTGGTCGGTCGAGTCCGGTTTCCGGGGATTCGCGTCACCGCAGAAGGTGATGCGGTAGTGGTCTCGGGATTGTTGAAAGATATGACGGAACGGCAGGCACTGGTGCAGCAATTGGGCAGCGTCAAGCAGGTGCCGATCCTGCATCGATATGCGGTGGAGTCAGAAATAGCAGCAGCGATCACGGATGCACTGGCGCAGCCTGGTTTGACCGTCAAGCATCTGGGCAATGGTCGGTTCGAGATCGCGGGTGAGATAACACCGGTGATGCGGCAAAAGATCGATCTGGAGCGCTTGAAGGCGGATCTGGGGCCGCTGGTGAAGTCACTGGCGTTTGCAGAACCCCGGGTGGCGAATGATGCCGATGCGGAGTTCGATGAGTTGCAGATGAAGCAAGGATATCAATTTCGGATTGCGGCGGATGGGTCGAAGTATTTTGTGCCGCGATGATGGATCAACCCAGAGAGGGTACCTGTCTGGACCGCTTGAAAAATCTTGATGAAGGTAACGAAAGAAAACACTTTTGGATTGTTG
>JAYTLK010000090.1:0-18881 GCA_043729515.1 Herminiimonas sp. | reverse complement strand
AGGCGACCGGGGTGCAGATCTTCATCGGCGGCGATTCCAACCTGGTGCCAATGGATCAGATGAGCGTCGTCACCGCTCCCTATGAAGTCAATGGCCGCGTCGTCGGCACGCTGGGCGTGATCGGACCGACCCGAATGGCCTACGCGCGGGTGATCCCGATCGTCGACCTGACGGCGAAACTGTTGTCGAAGGCGCTCGGCCAGGGCTGACCGGATCGCCGCTCAGCGGACCCGATGCGGGCACGCTTCCTTGGTGCAGTGGCCGTACAGCGCCAGCGCATGTTCAGCGATGTCGAAACCGCGTTCGCGCGCCACGTTCTGCTGGCGCTTCTCGATTTCCTCGTCGTAGAACTCTTCCACCCGGCCGCAATCGAGGCAGACCAGATGGTCATGGTGCGAGCCTTCGTTCAGTTCGAAAACGGCCTTGCCGGTCTCGAAATGATTGCGGTGCAACAGGCCGGCCTGCTCGAACTGCGTCAGCACGCGATAGACAGTGGCCAGGCCAACGTCCATGTTCTCCATCAACAGTACCTTGTAGACATCCTCCGCGCTCAGGTGGCGTACTGCACTGTTATGAAAGATGTCGAGGATTTTCAGGCGCGGCAGCGTGGCCTTCAAGCCGCTCGCCTTCAGATCGGTGGGGTTGTTGGACATGTTGTTGATGGGCGGAAGGGGAACTGCTTTATGATATAGCGTTTTGACACTGCGGCTCAATCAATTGAAACTTTCCATGCCCACCCGGAATCCGGCCACGGCCGCCGCGCTATCGACATTCATACTCGGACTGGCCATCGCGCTCGGCGGCTGCGCCACGCGCCCGCCAGCATCGGACACGGCTGCAGCGGCTGCCGCCGCCACCGGCGCGCAGACCATCGGGCCGACCGGATTGCGGGCTTACCTGGGTGTCCTGGCGCCCTACCGGATCACGATTCAACAAGGCAATTTCGTCTCGAGCGAAATGTTGACGCAGTTGAAAGTCGGCATGACGCCCGACCAGGTCAAGTTTGCCCTCGGCACGCCGCTGCTGGTCGACGCCTTTCATGCGCAGCGATGGGATTATATTTTCCGGTTACAGCGCGGTAGCGGCGAAGTCACCACCAGCCGCGTGACGGTGTTTTTCCAGGATGGCAAGGTCGCCAGTTTTCAGGGCGGGGATCTGCCGACCGAGGCTGATTATCTGGCGCGTATCGCCGGGGCTTCTCCGGTAGCCAAGACCTTGCCGGAAGCGGCACTGTTGCAACCGAAAAGCAGCTCTTCGGCGCCTGAGCCGAAATAAGGCGGTCGCGTAATGGGAATGCATGGCACCGGCGGCGAGAGCAGAACACCTGGCATGAGCGATTTTTCCACCATACCCGCAGGCGACGGTGGCCCGCGTATATTGCAGGTCGCCGTCGCCGGCGCCTCCGGGCGCATGGGCCAGATGCTGATCGAGGCCATCGGCCAATCCGCTGATCTGCGCCTGTGCGCGGCGCTCGATGTCGCGGGCTCGCCATCTCTGGGCGCCGATGCGGGCGCTTTCGCCGGCAAGCCGACCGGCGTCCTGATTTCGGCCGATCCGGAAACTGCATTGGTGAATGCCGACTGCATCATCGACTTCACCCGCCCGGAAGGCACGCTGGCGCTGCTGCCGCTGTGCGCCGCGCGGGGTATCCGCATGATCATCGGCACCACCGGCTTCGACGAGGCCGGACGCGCGGCGATTGCTGCTGCCGCCGAGCGGACCGCGATCGTCTTCGCGCCCAACATGAGCGTGGGCGTGAACGTGACGATGAAACTGCTGGAGATGGCGGCCAGGAGTTTCAGCGAAGGCTACGACATCGAAATCATCGAGGCGCATCATCGGCACAAGGTCGATGCGCCGTCCGGCACGGCGCTGATGATGGGAGAGACGATCGCCACGGCGCAGGGCCGCACGCTGGAAGAAGCGGCGGTCTATGCTCGCCACGGCGTGACGGGGCCGCGCGCGCCATCATCGATCGGTTTTGCCGTCGTGCGCGGCGGCGACATCGTCGGCGACCATACGGCGCTGTTTGCCGGCATCGGCGAACGCATCGAGATCAGCCATCGGTCGTCGAGCCGGGTGACCTATGCGCACGGTAGCCTGCGGGCGGCGCGTTTCCTGGCCGGGCATCGCAGCGGCCTGTTTGACATGCAAGATGTGCTCGGCCTGCGCTGAGTAGTCACCATGAAAGCCGAACGCACATGAACCCTGGCGGCGGTCTCCAGCACTACTGGTCCGGCACCGATGCGATCTCACATGGCGTGGCGATCCTGCTGCTGCTGATGTCGGTGACGAGCTGGCTGTACATCATCGGCAAGAGCCTGGGCGCCTGGCGCATCCGCCGCAGCGCCGGCGCGCTGGAGGCGTTCTGGCAGGCGCCGACGCTGACCGATGCCATCGCCCTGCTGCGCCATGCCGATACCGAACAGGTGTATGCGCCGCTGGCGGCGCAGAGCGCGCAAGCAGCCACCCTGGGCGCCGAGACCGGCTCGCTCAACGCCGCCAGCGATCCCGGCGAACTGATCACGCGCACCCTGCGGCGCGAGATAAACCGGGTCGCCTCGCGCCTGGAGTCGGGGTTGACCTTGCTGGCATCGGTCGGCGCCACGGCGCCCTTCGTCGGCCTGTTGGGCACCGTGTGGGGCATCTATCATGCATTGAACGCGGTGTCGGCGGCCGGCACGGTCCAGATCGACAAGGTCGCCGGGCCGGTTGGCGAGGCATTGATCATGACGGCGCTTGGCTTGACGGTGGCCATTCCTGCCGTGCTGGCCTATAACGCCTTTACCCGGGTCAACCGCGTGACGCTGGCCGAACTCGACGCCTTCGCGCATGACCTGCATGCATTTCTCACGACCGGCGCCCGGGTGGGCAAATAATTTCATGGGCAAACCGTCATGAGTTTCGGCAGTTTCGACGAGCAGACCCGGCCGGCACCGATGGCCGAGATCAACGTCACGCCAATGGTCGACGTGATGCTGGTGCTGCTGGTGATCTTCATCCTCGCCGCGCCACTGTTCACGCATGCGATCCGGCTTGATCTGCCGCAGGCGACTTCCCCCCCTGCAGCCACCCTGCCGCAGACGGTGACGCTGTCGATCGATGCTGCCGGCAACCTGTTCTGGAACGAGGCGCCGATCGTGACCGACATGCTCGGCCCACGCATGGCGGAGGCCGCCAGACAATTGCCTGCGCCCGATTTGCAGCTGCGCGCAGACCGCGCCAGTCGCTATGAAATCATTGCCCAGGTGATGGCCGCCGCGCAGGCCGCCGGCCTGACCAAGATCGGTTTCGTGACCGAGCCGCAGGCGCCGGGTGGGTCGGCACCGGTGCCAAACACGCCGGTCACGTCCATGCCTCTGCCCACGGCGTCGGCTGGCCTGCAGATCAGCCCGGCCCTGACGGCCGCAGGGAAGCACTGACATGGCCAGCGTCAGGCTTGATGGCGCCGTCATGACCGATTGGGCCGCCTTTCATGCGCAGTCGCAGCAAGTCTTTGGTTTCCCGGCGTTTTATGGCGCCAGCATGGATGCCTGGATCGATTGCCTGAGCTACCTGCGCGACGCGGATGCGATGTCTGCCATCCGCCTGGCACCGGACGAAGTGCTGGAAATCGACATCCTGGATGCAGCCGCCTGGCGTGCGGCGCAGCCGGACATGCTCGACGAAGTCCTGTACTGCATCGCTGGAATCAATGAGCGCTATCAAGATTACGGCGAAAAGCCGGCCCTGCAGATCAATCTACGCTGATACCCAAGGAGCATGCATGACGATATTATTGGCACTTATCCTCTTCATGCTGCCCATGACCAGCCACGCCACCGAAGAACCCGCATTCCAGGTCGTCCGGACAATCGGCGACGCCGAAATCCGGCAGTATGCCGGCTACGCCGTTGCCGAAGTCACGGTGGCTGGTCCTGCCAGCGAGGCGGGCAGCCAGGCGTTTCCGATCCTGGCCGGCTACATCTTCGGCAAGAACAAGGGCGAGCGCAAGTTTGCCATGACGGCGCCGGTGACACAGACCGCTACCCCCGTGAAGCTGGACATGACCGCACCGGTCACGCAGAGTGCCGCACCTGGCGGCTTTCTGGTGCAATTCGTGTTGCCCAAGGGAGTGACGGCAGCCAGCGCACCGGAACCCGTGGATGCACGCATCCACCTGCGTGACGTCGCGCCACAGCGCGTGGCTGCCCTGCGTTATTCCGGCCTCTGGTCGGATGCGAATTACGGCGCGCACCTGGCGCAGTTGCAGGCCGCCTTGCGGGGCGCCGATCTGGCCTGGTCGGGCGAACCGGTCTATTCGCGCTACGATCCGCCGTTCATGCCCTGGTTCATGCGGCGCAACGAAATCTGGCTGCACCTGGTCGAGTCGCGCTGACCGACGACCGCGCCCCAGCGGCTGGTCCGGTCGCAATTTGACGATCGCCGTCGGGAATCGACGGAAATCGACGGAAATCGACGGGAATCCTGGGGAATCGTCAGTCCCGGTGCCGGTATAATCGACCCTCCCTGGTCATTCGGCAGCCTCTTCCCATGCAAGAAAAATACATCCCGGCCGAGGTCGAACGCGCGGCGCAATCCCACTGGCAGGCGACCGACGCCTACCGCGCGGTCGAGCATGCAACCGACCGCCTCGGCCGGGAGAAAAAGAAGTTCTACGCCTGCTCGATGCTGCCCTACCCCTCCGGCAAGCTGCACATGGGCCATGTGCGCAACTACACCATCAACGACGTCATGTACCGCTATCTGCGGATGAACGGCTACAACGTCCTGATGCCGATGGGCTGGGATGCATTCGGCATGCCGGCCGAAAATGCGGCAATGGCCAACAACGTGCCGCCGGCGCAATGGACCTACGCCAACATCGCCCACATGAAGAAGCAGATGGAAGCGATGGGCCTGGCGATCGACTGGTCACGCGAAATGGCGGCCTGCTCGCCGTCGTACTACAAGTGGAACCAGTGGATGTTCCTGAAGATGCTCGAGAAGGGCATCATCTACAAGAAGACCGGCACCGTGAACTGGGATCCGGTCGACATGACCGTGCTGGCCAACGAGCAGGTCATCGACGGCCGCGGCTGGCGCTCCGGCGCGCTGATCGAGAAGCGCGAAATCCCGATGTACTACGCCCGCATCACCGATTACGCCGAGGAGCTGCTGGAGCAGGTCGAGCAGCACTTGCCGGGCTGGCCGGAGCGGGTGCGCGTCATGCAGTCGAACTGGATCGGCAAATCGACCGGCGTGCGTTTCGCTTTTCCGCATCATATCGAGGATGCCGACGGCAAGCCGGTCATGGATGGCAAGCTGTGGGTGTTTACTACCCGTGCCGACACGATCAAGGGCGTGACCTTTTGCGCGGTCGCACCGGAGCATGGCCTGGCGACTTTTGCGGCGAAGAACAATCCGGAACTGGCCGCCTTCATCGCCGAATGCAAGCTCGGCAGCGTCATTGAAGCCGACATGGCGACGATGGAAAAGAAAGGCATGCCGACCGGCCTGTATGTCTCGCATCCATTGACCGGCAAGCAGATCGAAGTCTGGGTCGGCAATTACGTGCTGATCACCTATGGCGACGGCGCGGTGATGGGGGTGCCGGCGCATGACGAGCGCGATTTTTCCTTCGCGCAGAAATATGCATTGCCGATCGTCCAGGTGCTGGAGAACCTCGCCGTGTTCAAGGAGCCGGAGCGGTTTCCGATCGCCGAGCATCCGCATCTGTATTTCGACGACACGCACTGGAAGGAGTGGTACGGCGCAAAGGCGGCGGACGAGGTCATCGTCTTCAATTCCGGCAAATACGATGGCCTGTCGCCGGCAGCGGCAATTGATGCCGTTGCTGCCGACATTGCCGCCAAGGGCCTGGGTGAAAAGAAGATCACGTATCGCCTGCGCGACTGGGGTATCTCGCGCCAGCGCTATTGGGGCACGCCGATCCCGATCATTCATTGCGGCGCCTGTGGCGACGTGCCGGTGCCGGAAAAGGACCTGCCGGTGGTGCTGCCTGAAGACTGCGTGCCGGACGGCACCGGCAATCCGCTGAACAAGCACGAACAGTTTCTGAAAGTCGATTGCCCGTGCTGCGGCCAACCGGCGCGGCGCGAGACCGACACGATGGATACCTTCATCGACTCGTCCTGGTATTACATGCGCTACTGCTCGCCAGCCGGGGAAGGCGCCGACAACACCGCCATGGTCGACGCCCGCACCGATTACTGGATGCCGATGGACCAGTACATCGGCGGCATCGAGCATGCGGTGCTGCACTTGCTGTATGCGCGCTTCTGGACCAAGGTCATGCGCGACTTCGGGCTGGTCAGCTTCGACGAGCCGTTCACGAATCTGCTCACGCAAGGCATGGTCCTCAACGACACCTACTACCGTGAAGATGCGGCCGGCAAGAAGACCTGGATCAATCCGGCTGATGTCGACCTGACGCTGGACGAGAAGGGTCGGCCGGTGGCCGCTGTCTTGAAGACCGACGGCCTGACAGTGGCCATCGGCGGTACCGAAAAAATGTCGAAGTCGAAGAACAACGGCATCGACCCGAAGGCGCAGATCGACCAGTACGGTGCCGACACGGCGCGCCTGTTCACCATGTTCGCCTCGCCGCCGGAGCAGACGCTGGAATGGTCGGGCAGCGGTGTCGAGGGCGCGAACCGGTTCCTGCGACGGGTGTGGAATTTCGCAGTGGCGCAACAGTCGTGCGTGGCGGCAGCCAGTCTTGCTGCCGACGGCGTTGACGTCGGCAAGGTCGGCGTCCTGGCGCCCGAACTGCAGGCCCTGCGCCGCGAGATCCACAAGCTGCTGCAACAGGCCGATCATGACTTGAAGCGTATCCAGTACAACACCGTGGTGTCGGCCTGCATGAAGATGCTCAATGCGCTGGAAGCGGTCAAGTTGCCGGCAGCCGGCGTCTCGCAGGCTGCCGATGCAGTGCTGGCGGAATGCCAGTCGATCTTCCTGCGGGTGTTGAACCCGGTGGCGCCGCACATCACGCATGTGTTGTGGCAGGAACTCGGCTACGCAAGTGCCCATGGCGACATCCTCGATGCACCATGGCCGCAGGTCGATGCGGCGGCGCTGGAGCAGGCCGAGATCGAATTGATGATCCAGGTGAACGGCAAGCTACGCGGCAGCATCACGGTGCCGCGCGACACGGATCGCGCCGGCATCGAGGCCGCAGCCCTGGCCAATGAAAACGTCCGCCGGTATCTGGACGGCGTGCCGAAGAAAGTCATTGTCGTGCCGGGCAAGCTGGTCAACATCGTCGCATGAGCCATTTCCATTCACGCAGAAACAGGACCGATGCCATGTCTTCGCTTGATTCGACCGTATTGACCGCCACCACCGATGCGGTCGTGTCCACCGTCTTGACCGAGCAGCGTCCGGTGCGGCATTCCCGCCGCAGCTTCAGTAGGACGGCCCTGCTTGCCGTCGCCGGCCTGAGCAGCGCCGTGATGCTGTCCGGCTGCGGCTTTCATCTGCGCGGCAGCAACGGCGAGGCGAACCTGCCATTCCGCACGATTTTCATTGCAGTGGGTGACACATCGCCGCTGGGGGTCGAATTGAAGCGCAACATCCGGGCCACCGCCAACACCAGCATCGTGACCGATCCGAAGCTGGCCGATGCACGGCTGGAAGTGCTGTCGGAAGTGCGTGACCGCGAAATCCAGTCACTCAACAGCCAGGGTCGCATCCGCGAATACACCTTGTTCTATCGCCTGACCTTCCGGGTTGTCAGCCGTGCCGATGCGATACTGCTGCCGCCGACCGAGATCATCCTGAAGCGCGACATCAGCTTCAACGAATCCCAGGTGCTGGCCAAGGAATCCGAAGAAGGCCTGCTGTATCGCGACATGCAGAGCGACCTGGTGCAGCAACTGCTGCGTCGCCTGGCCGCCATCAAGCCGGCCTGACGGGCAACCCGCATGCAACTGCGTCCCGACGCGCTCGACCCGCATCTGACGCGGCCGCTCGCGCCGCTTTACGTGATCGCCAGCGACGAGCATCTGCTGGCACTCGAGGCGGCCGACAAGATCCGCCGCGCCGCCCGCGCCCAGGGGTATGCCGAGCGCGAGGTACTGCAGGTCGACCGTTATTTCAAATGGGGCGCGCTGGTGGCGGCCAACCAATCGCAGTCATTGTTCGGCGACCGCAAGCTGATCGAACTGCGCATCCCGACCGGCAAGCCGGGCAAGGAGGGCAGCCAGGCCTTGCAGCAGTATGCCGCTGCGCTATCGACCGAGAACATCACCCTGATCACGCTGCCCAAGCTGGACTGGGCAACGCAAAAGTCGGCCTGGGTCGGCGTGCTGCAGCAGGCCGGCGTGTATGTCGAGATCGGCATGGTCGAACGCACCCAGCTGCCGGCCTGGATCGGCGCCCGACTGGCAGCGCAACAGCAAAGCACCGACAAGGCAAGCCTGGAGTTCATCGCCGAACGGGTCGAAGGCAACCTGCTGGCGGCGCATCAGGAAATCCAGAAGCTGGCCTTGCTGCACCCACCGGGCAAGCTCGACGCCGCGCAGATCCGTGACGCGGTGCTGAACGTGGCCCGCTACGATGTCTTCAAGCTCAACGAAGCGATGCTGGCCGGCGACACCGCCCGGCTGGTGCGGATGATCGATGGCCTGCAGGGCGAAGGCGAAGCGCTGCCGCTGATCCTGTGGGCGATGGCCGAGGAAATCCGCACCCTGCTGCGGGTGCGCGCAGTGGTCGACGCCGGCCGCTCGCCGTCCCAGGCCTGCGCCGAAGTGCGGGTGCGCAAGGACAAGGTGCGGCTGGTGGAGGGCGCAGTGCGGCGCCTGAGCATGCCGGTCCTGGAAGCGGCCCTGCAGAACGCCGCGCAAGTTGACCGCATGATCAAGGGCCTGCGCGCGAAAGCCTTCACCGGCGATGCCTGGGATGGGATCCTGCAGCTGGGGTTGATGCTGGCAGGTGGACGCAGCGCCTGATCGCACGGCGGCAGATTGCCGGCGCCGAGTAAATCGGGGTCAGAGTCGAAATTCCGAAAAGCCGGAAATTCGACTCTGACCCCAATTGGCTGCCAGTCACTTTGCAGCGTTCCAATTCGCTACAATAGCTGTTGTCCCCTCGCCACACAGACCCCTACGCCATGACGATTCAGGACTACATCACTACCCTCGGCCAGCAGGCCCGCATCGCCTCCCGCGCCATGGGGCGGGCCGATACGGCTACCAAGAACCGCGCCCTGACGCTGATCGCCACCGCCATCGAACGCGATGCAGCGCTGCTCCATGCAGCCAACCAGCGTGACCTGGAAGCAGCCCGTGCATCCGGCCTGGCCCCGGCGTTGCTTGACCGCCTGGCCTTGTCCGACAAGGCGATCGCCACCATGGCCGAGGGACTGCGCCAGATTGCCGCACTGGCGGACCCGATCGGCGAAGTCTCGGACCTGCGCTTTCAGCCCAGCGGCATTCAGGTCGGCCAGATGCGCGTGCCGCTCGGGGTCATCGGCATCATCTATGAAGCACGCCCGAACGTGACGGTCGATGCCGCCGGCCTGTGCATCAAGAGCGGCAATGCCACGATCCTGCGCGGCGGCTCCGAAGCCCTGCACTGCAACCAGGCATTGGCGGCGATCGTGCGCGAAGGCCTGGCCGGCGCCGGCCTGCCGGAAGCCGCCGTGCAGGTTGTCGACACCACCGACCGCGCCGCCGTCGGCGCCCTGATCACCATGCCGGACTATGTGGACGTGATCGTGCCGCGCGGCGGCAAGGGCCTGATCGCGCGCCTCATGGCAGAAGCCACCGTGCCGATGATCAAGCATCTCGACGGCATCTGCCATGTCTACATCGACGACGACGCCGACCTCGCCAAGGCGGAAGCCATCGCCTTCAACGCAAAATGCCACCGCTACGGCACCTGCAACACGATGGAAACACTGCTGGTGGCGCGCGCGATCGCCCCGACCATTCTGCCGCTGCTGGCGCGCCGCTATGCCACCGAGCAGGTGGAACTGCGCGCCGACGACGAAGCGCGCGCGCTCCTGGCCGGCTATGCCCATCTGGCCAGCGCGACCGATGCCGACTGGCATGAAGAGTACCTTGCGCCGATCCTGGCGGTGAAGATCGTCGCCGGACTGGATGAAGCGATCGAGCACATCAACACCTATTCCTCGCGCCACACCGACGCCATCGTCAGCGAAAATTATTCCCGTTGCCTGCGCTTCCTGCGCGAAGTCGATTCTGCCTCCGTAATCGCCAATGCCTCGACGCGATTCGCGGATGGCTTCGAATATGGTCTCGGCGCGGAGATCGGGATTTCGAACGACAAGCTGCATGCGCGCGGGCCGGTCGGGTTGAATGGCCTGACCTCGCTGAAATATGTGGTCTTCGGCCATGGCGAAGTGCGCGCCTGATTCTCGCCGACCGGGGCGAACAATGCGGGATGACCGGCGCCGGTCCAATTTTTGACGAGGTGAAAACACTGTCTCAACTACGCTAGAATCGAGGCCTTTCTCATTGCGCAGGCTTTCCCCATGCTTTGGATTAAATCGCTGCACCTGCTGTTCGTCATTTCCTGGTTCGCCGGCCTGTTTTACCTGCCACGCATCTTCGTGAACCTGGCCGACAGCACCGACCCGACCACCACCACGCGGTTGCTGATGATGGGTCGCAAGCTGTACCGTTTCACCAGCATCCTGATGATCCCGGCAGTTGCCTTCGGGCTGGTGCTGTGGCTGTATTACGGCATCGGCCGCGGCCCTGGCAACGGCTGGATGCATGCCAAGCTGGCGCTGGTGATCCTGGTGATCGGCTATCACCATGCCTGCGGCAGCCTGCTGAAAAAATTCGAGAACGGCCGCAATGCGCGCAGCCATGTCTGGTACCGCTGGTTCAACGAAGTGCCGGTGGTGCTGCTGGCCGTGATCATCGTGCTGGTGATCGTCAAGCCGTTCTGACATGCCCGGCACCATCACCATCACGTCACGCCATGGAGAAACCGATGCCAAGAACTTGTGACTATTACTTCGCGCCGCAATCGCCCTGGGCCTATCTGGGTCACGCACGCCTGGTCGACATCGCCAGAAAAACCGGCGCACTGGTCGAGGTGCGGCCCTGCGACATCGGCAAGATCTTCAGCCTCAGCGGTGGCCTGCCGCTGGCCAAGCGTCCGCCGCAACGCCAGGCGTACCGGCTGACCGAACTGGCACGCTGGCAGCGCTTTCTCGGTCTGCCGTTGAATCTGCAACCGAAATATTTTCCGGTGCCAGGCGACGATGCGGCGCGCCTGATCATCGCCACCGACATCGCCCACGGCGCCGATGCCGCGCTGGCGCTGACCGGCGCGATCATGGCCGCCGTCTGGGCGGAAGAAAAGAACATCGCCGATGCCGACACGCTGACCGCGCTGGCCGGCGGCCTCGACCTCGACGGCGCCGCGCTCTTGAAATCTGCGCAAACCTCGACCGTCCAGGCCCAGTACGACGCCAACACCGATGCAGCGATTGCCGCCAATGTGTTCGGCGCGCCCTGGTATGTGGTCGATGGTGAAGGCTTCTGGGGCCAGGACCGGCTCGATTTCGTCGAGCGCGCGCTGACGCAATAAGCTGCAACGAATGTTCGTCATCGACGTCGGATGACGGGCGGAACCCGCCGCACGAAAGTGCGAACGGTCACCGCAATGACGACGATGTCTCATCACGGATAAAGGGTTTCCAATGAACGCTACCAGTACCGCTGCTGCCAACCGCGCAGGATCAGGCCCCGCCTCCCGCCCCGCCTCCCGCCCGGCGTCGCAACCCGCGCCGCATTCGTTTTTTTGCCCCTGCCCGCGGGGGCTGGAAGCGGCGCTGGCCGAAGAGATCACCGAGATCGCCGCCAACTCCGCAAGCAGCGAAACGGCTGGCGCTGCCGGAGCCGATTCCGGCAGGACAGGCCCGAGCCTGAAGGTGCACCTGCAGGTGCCGGGCGGCGTGCATTGTTCCGGCACATTGCTCGACGCCTACCGCCTGAACCTGCATTCACGCATCGCCTCGCGCATCCTGCTGCGCATGGCACACGCCGGCTATGCAAATGAAAACGACATCTACGACCTGGCGCTGGCGCAGCCCTGGGAGGACTGGTTCGCGGTGCACCACACGATCCGGATCGACGTCACGGCCATCAAGTCGCCGCTGCGCAGCCTGGAATTCACGACCCTGAAGATCAAGGATGCGATCTGCGACCGTTTCCGCGAGCAGTTCCAGGAACGGCCCTCGGTCGACACGAAGACACCGGACATGCGCATCGTCGGTTTTCTGGATGCAAAGAATTTCACGCTCTATCTCGACACTTCCGGCGAAGCGCTCTTCAAGCGTGGCTGGCGGATGGAGACTGGCGATGCGCCGCTGCGCGAGAACCTGGCGGCAGGTCTGTTGCGGGTGGCAGGCTGGAAGCCGGGCATGCCACTGCTGGACCCGATGTGCGGCTCCGGCACCATCCTGATCGAAGCCGCGCAGATGGTGGCCGGGATTCCGCCCGGTGTGAAACGTCCCTTCGCTTTCGAGAAATTCCATGACTTCGATGCCGCGGGCTGGCAGGCGATCAAGGCGGCGGCGGTACCAAATCCGCTGCCTGCCGCGCCGACCCTGTTCGGCAGCGACATCTCGGGCGACATGGTCGCCATTACCCGCAACAATCTGAACAAGGCCGGCATTCCGTTCGAGGTGCCGTTGAAGCAAATCGAGGCACAGGAAGTGCGCCCACCCGTGGACGCGCCCGGCATGGTCTTTACCAACCCGCCCTATGGCGAGCGGATCGGCGTGCGCGGTGATGCAGCGCTGCCGACCGATGAACTGGCGATGGCATTTTTCAGCGCGCTTGGCACCACGCTCAAGCAGCGCTTCGCCGGCTGGCAGGTATTCCTGTTCTCGGCCGATTTCACGTTGCCGAAGCTGCTGCGGCTGAAGGAAGCCCGCAAGACACCGTTCTTCAATGGCGCGCTGGAGTGCCGCCTGTTCCGCTTCGACATGGTGGCCGGGTTCAACCGCCGCGAGGAAGCCAAGCCGAAGTCGCCCGCAGGGTGAATTACGCCGGGTGGGTGTTGCATGGCACCGCTTTCCCATCCTGAACCGATTACCTGCTTTTTCACTGTTCCCATTACGACCGATCCTGACCCGGAGACCTCCATGCAACAAGCCGTCAAGCCGATGCCCGCCCTGAACGACCCGACTTTGCTGCGCCACCTCGCCTACATCGATGGTGCCTGGGTCGATGGCGCGGGGCGCTTCGATGTCCTCAATCCGGCCGACGGCAGCATCGTCGGCAGCGTGCCGAACCTGGGCGCGGCCGAAGCGCAGGCGGCCATCGATGCGGCTGCCGCAGCCTTTCCGGCCTGGTCCGCCAGGACCGGCAAGGAGCGCGCCGCCGTCATGCGCGCCTGGTTCGACCTGATCAACCATCATGCCGACGACCTGGCAACCCTGATGACGGCCGAACAAGGCAAGCCGCTGGCCGAAGCCCGTGGCGAAGTCGCGTACGGCAACAGCTTCGTCGAATGGTTTGCCGAAGAGGCCAAGCGGGTCTCGGGCGACGTGATGGCCTCGACCTGGCGCGACAAGCGCATGGTGGTGCTGAAGCAGCCGATCGGTGTGTGTGCCGCAATCACACCCTGGAATTTTCCGATTGCGATGATTACCCGCAAGGTCGCGCCGGCGGTGGCGGCCGGCTGCACCATCGTCATCAAGCCGGCAGAGCAGACGCCGCTGTCGGCATTGGCGATTGCCGAACTGGCGCATCGTGCCGGCTTGCCGAAAGGCGTCATCAACATCGTCACCGCCGATGCCGCACGTTCGATCGAGATCGGCGAGGTGCTGTGCGCCAGCCCGAAAGTGAAGCACCTGTCGTTCACGGGCTCGACGCCCGTCGGCCGGATCCTGATGCGCCAATGTGCACCGACCATCAAGAAGCTCGCATTGGAACTGGGTGGCCATGCGCCCTTCATCGTCTTCGACGATGCCGACCTGGACGCGGCGGTCGAAGGCGCGCTGCAATCGAAATACCGCAATGCCGGCCAGACCTGCGTGTGCACCAACCGCTTCTATGCGCATGAGACGATCTACGACGCCTTCGTCGAGAAACTGGCGGCTGGCGCAGCCAGGATCACGGTCGGCAGTGGCTTCGAGAACGGCGTGGCGCAAGGTCCGCTGATCGACCGCCAGGCCATCGACAAGGTGCAGGAGCATGTGGCCGACGCCCTCGCAAAAGGCGCGACCTTGCGTACCGGCGGCAAGCCGCATGCGCTCGGTGGCACTTTCTATGAACCGACCGTGCTGGCCGACGTAACACCGGACATGCAGATCATGCGCGAGGAAACTTTTGGCCCGGTCGCAGCCGTGATCAGGTTCTCGACCGAAGCCGAAGCGATCGCCGCGGCCAACGACACCGAGTTCGGCCTGGCCAGCTATTTCTATTCGCGCGACATCGGCCGCGTCTGGCGGGTCGCCGAGCAGCTCGACTACGGCATGGTCGGCATCAACACCGGCCTGATCTCGAACGAGGTCGCGCCGTTTGGCGGCGTCAAGCAATCCGGCCTCGGGCGCGAAGGTTCGCGCTACGGCATGGAGGAGTACCTGGAAATGAAATACCTTTGCATGGGCGGCATCTGAGCGACGAATCACGGCAGGTTCCACCCGAGCCGGCGATTCCGCCGAGTTCCGGGCGCTCGCCGCCGACCGAGGCCAGCTACCATTTGCTGGCCATCATGCTGGCCGCCATGGCGATGCTGGGTCCGTTTGCCATCGACACCTATCTGCCGGCGTTCCCGAACATCATCGCCGGCCTGCATGCCAGTTCGATCGAGGTGCAGCAGACGCTGACGGTCTACATGCTCTCGTTCGCGGCAATGATCCTGTGGCATGGCGCGCTGTCGGATTCCTTCGGGCGGCGCAACATCATCCTGGGCTCGCTGGTGCTGTTTGCGCTGGCCTCGCTGGGCTGCGCCTCGGCCCACAGCGTGCATTACCTGCTGGCGTTTCGGGTGGTGCAGGGCATGTCGGCCGGCGCCGGTGTCGTGATCGGGCGCGCCATCATCCGCGACTGCTATGCCGATTCCGCAGCCACGCGCCTGCTGTCGCTGGTGACGATGATCTTTGCCATCGCGCCGGCCATCGCGCCGATTCTGGGCGGCTGGATCGTCAAGCTGCTCGATTGGCGGGCGATTTTCCTGTTCCTGTTTTTCTACACCATGCTGCTGCTCTGGTTCTGCTACAAGTATTTGCCGGAGACCTTGCCGGCGGAGCGGCGCCAGCCGTTCTTGCCACGCATTCTGGCCAAGAGCTATCGCCAGGTCTTCCGCTCGCCGCTGTTTCATCTGAAAGCAGGTGCGGTGGCCTGCAATTTCGGCGGGCTGTTTCTCTATGTGGCGGCGGCACCCGTGTTCCTGACCCAGGAACTGCATCTCGGGCCGGATCAGTTCGGCTGGCAGTTCATCCCCTCGGTGGCCGGCATCTTCCTCGGCGCGCTGGTGGCGAACCGACTGGCCGGGCGGATCGCGGTCGGGCGCCAGATCATGATCGGTTTCGCTTTCCTGGTCGGCGCGGCGATCATGAACGTGACCTATCACCTGTTCTTTCCGCCGATGGTGCCGTGGTCGGTGGTGCCGCTGTTCTTCTATACCTTCGGCATGTCGATCGTGGCGCCGGGCGCAACCCTGATGGTGCTCGATCTGTTTCCGGCGATCCGGGGCATCGTCGCTTCCTGCCAGTCCTTCACGCTGACGATGTTCGGCGCCCTGCTCTCCGGCGTGGTGGCGCCGCTGCTCTCGCACAGTGCGCTGTATCTGGCGTTCGGCCAGCTTGCCTGCGCGCTGGCCGGCCTGGCCTGCTGGCTGGCCAGCCGCTCGGTCAAGGCCATGCAGGCCCGGCGTGGCGCAGATGCCTGGGAACGCGTGTCCGAGATCGCCGAATAAACCGAATCGGCGCGAAAACATGGCGTGATACCCACAATTGGGGAGGGCAAGGTCGACTTGATGTTGACTTGATCGCGAGAACTATGTTGCTATATCTCAATAAAGATCACGCCGGCAGCTTTTCCGCGCCGGAGCCCGACAATTACCTGAAAGACGTACCTTATGAACAGTCTGCTGCCGCTCGGCTACCAGATCGGTCGCCATGCCAAGACGCTTGCCAGCCATTTTCCAGATGCATTCCAGCTCGACACATCGACACCGGTCCAGGTCGGCGCCGAGACCACCCCGACCCTGCGTTCCGGCAACGCGGTCCTGAACCTGAATTTCGACATACCCGACCAGTTCTCGGCAAACACCGGCGCCGGCGCCACCATCTTCGTCAAACGCGGCAGTGATTTCATCCGCGTCTCGACCTCGGTCAAGAAAGAGAACGGCGAGCGCGCCGTCGGCACTCTGCTCGACCATTCCCATTCTGGCTACAAGGCCCTGCTGGCCGGTGACTCCTACAAAGGTTTTGCGCAGCTGTTCGGCCAGCAGTACATGACGCAGTACGACCCGGTCCGCGATGCGCAGGGAAACGTGATCGCGGTGCTGTATGTCGGCATCAACACCAGCGAGCGCTTCCAGCTTGGCGTGGCGGCACAGGTCGGCCTGATGGCGGCGGGCCTGCTGGGCGGCATCTTCGCCTTGTATGTCTGGGCGCTGGGCGCCGCGCTGGGCGCGCTGGCAGGCCAGGCGGGCGCCGGTGCGGCGGCTGCCGCCAGCGCCGCCACGGCGGGCAACCTGGCGCAGCAGATCGGCAGCCTGCAGGTGCGCTTCGGTCTGTATGCCTTGCTGGCGGTGCTGGCGGGGGCCGGGCTGGTGTATCTGCTGCTCCAGCGCAGCGTGGCGCGACCTCTGCGCGGCGCCATGGTCGCGGCCCAGCAACTGGCCAGCGGCGACCTGACGACCCAGGTGCACGTCGGCCGCAGGGACGAGATCGGCCAGCTGATGCAGGCCATCAATGGTGTTGGCCAGGGGCTGGCCGGCGTGGTCGGCACGGTGCGTCGCAGCACCGACCAGATCAACATCGCATCGAGCGAAATCGCGATCGGCAACAACGACCTGTCGGCGCGCACCGAATCCCAGGCCTCGGCGCTCGGCCAGACGACGGCGTCGATGGGCAACTTCACGGAAGCCGTCAAGCGCAATGCCGAACATGCGCGCGAAGCCAGCGCCCTGGTGCACTCCGCATCGGACCATGCGATCAAGGGCGGCGAGGTCGTCAGCCAGGTGGTGGCAACGATGGGCTCGATTCGCGACAGCTCACGCAAGATCGTCGACATCATCAGCGTCATCGACAGCATCGCTTTCCAGACCAACATTTTGGCCTTGAATGCGTCGGTGGAAGCAGCGCGGGCGGGCGAACAGGGCCGGGGATTTGCAGTCGTGGCAACCGAGGTGCGCAATCTGGCGCAGCGCTCGGCCGCCGCCGCGAAAGAGATCAAGACCCTGATCGCGGATTCCGTCAAGGAAGTCGACAGCGGCAGCAAGCTGGTCGATCAGGCCGGGCGCACGATGGAAGAGATCGTTGCATCAGTTCGCAACGTCACCGCGATCATGACCGAGATCGCCTCGGCCAGCACCGAGCAGAGCAATGACATCGAGGAAGTCAATCGGGCCATCGGCGACATGGATGAGATGACCCAGCAGACGGCGGCACTGGTCGAGCAGGCGGCGGCAGCAGCATCGAGCCTGCATGACCAGGCAGCGCAGCTGTCGAAGAACGTGAGTATTTTCAAGCTGGCGCAGGATGCGCACGCTGCCACGCCGGCGTTGGGATACCGCCGCTGAGGAACACGCTGGTGCTGGTGCTGGTGCTGGTGCTGGTGCTGGCGTCAGCGCCAGTGCGGGTGCCGCATGCGTCACCTGCGCAACCGCAGGCAGCCGCTTGGCAGCATGTCGATCGGATACGAACGCCGTTCGAACAAAGCCCCCGCCGCCTAGCGGCGCGGCTGCCACTCCCGCGCCAGGCGTTCGGCATGCGCCAGTTGTTCCCCATCCATCTTCGCTTCGGCAATCAGGCGATGACGCTGCGGCTTGTCACCAAGTTGCTCGCCACGACCATCCGCTTGCCTGCTTGCTGCCTTGTCCGACGCCCCTGCTGCGCTGCTCGCCTCGGCCAGCGCGATCCACTTGTGTGCCTGGACCAGGTCGAGGCTGGCGCCATGGCCGACCAGATACATCAGGCCGAGATTGAACTGGGCGCGGGCATGTCCTTGCTCGGCCGCGCGCCGGTACCATGCAAGCGCCTTCTGCTGATCCTGGATCACGCCCTGGCCGCTGTCGTAGCGGGTGCCGAGCATGAACTGGGCGCGCGCATGGCCGAGCTCGGCCGATTGCCGGAACCATGACAATGCCTCCGGCGCATCGACCGGCGTGCCGCGTCCGGCATCGATCATGCGCGCCAGGTTGAACTGGGCGCGCGCATGCTTTTGCGCTGCCGCCGCGCCGTACCAGAAGAGGGCCTGCTGCGCATCTTCCGGCACGCCCAGCCCCTGCTCGAACAACAGCGCCAGATTGAACTGTGCATTTGCATAGCCCTGGTCGGCCGACTTGCGATACCAGAAGACCGCCTTTTCCAGATCACGCGTCGGCTCGCTGGCATTGGCGCAGACCATGCCGAGATTGTTCTGGGCGGCGGCGTCGCCCTGTTCGGCGGCCTTGCGAAACCAGGCCATCGCCTGTTGATAATCGCGCTGCACGCCGTGGCCATTGACGAACAACAGGCCCAGGTTGTTCTGGGCGCCGGCATGCCCTTGCTCCGCGGCGTCGGTGTACCAGGCACGCGCCTGCGCGTGATCCTGCGGCACGCCCTGGCCATTGCCATGGAGCAGACCAAGGTTGAACTGGGCTTTTGCATGCCCCTGGTGCGCCGCCTTGCGATACCACTGCAAGGCCATCTGCAGGTCCTGCCGCAGGCCCTGGCC
>JAYTLK010000089.1:0-9048 GCA_043729515.1 Herminiimonas sp. | reverse complement strand
GTCAGGTCGGTGATGATGAGGTGGCGCATGATGATTCTCCTGAAATGAAATGTGGAAGTTGATAAAGGCGCTCGATTATCGAGCCCTGGAAAAACGATTCCGGAACTTGCGCGCAGAACGTCGATTCGGATGGTGAATCTGGAACGCAAACGGAAAACAATGAAAAAGTAATGCCTGCTGCAATCACGGTATGGCATCACGATCCTCCTGCCGGCGGCAAACCCGCAGCCGGCGGAAGGGCCGCAAGGCAGGATTCAGAAACTGATGCTGCTGGTGTTCGATTGCACTGGCTTGAAGGTGGAATGGATGTTCTCGGCAAAGGCGACGTTGTTGCCGTTTTCGTTGACATTGTTTTGTGTCTGCGAAGTCAGCTGCGAAGCACTGAAGCTGAAATCATGTTTTGACGAATCGAACGAAGGCAGGCCGTAGCCGGACGTTTCATGGCCCTTGTACATGCCGCCGCGCACGGCCGACATGGCCTGGCGGTCGAGTTCGTCGGTGTGGGACAGGTCGGCGATGGTCAGATGTGTCATGGTATTTCTCCTGGAAGGAAGTGCTGCATTGGTTGGGTCGGTCTGGTCCCGGTCTTGCCGCTGTAGTGGCTTGATCGGAGGCCGGTCGGTGAGCAGTTTTCAGTGGCGCTCGATAGACACCAGAGCATGCGCCGTGCCAGGCGTCGGTTGCGACGCCACTGCATGGACGTACGATCCCCAAGTCCCTGATTCGCAACGACTTCAGCAGCAAGGCCACTGCCGCGGTGGGGCGAAGCTGCGATTGCGACGCGGTCCAGGTGTCTGCTCCCGCCCGACACCGGTTTCGGCTGCATGGCTGTTTTCCGACATGTGCATCGTTGTCATTGCATGCATGCTGCTTTGCGCAGATCAACCTGAGGGCGGCGGGATTATCTACAGTGTTAGGCGGCGCCAGCATGCGCGCGGCCGACTCCTCGACTTCCGGACGATCCATGAAAAACGATAACGACGCGGCACAGGCCGATGTACCCGGCGAACGCGGCGAGCCCTTGATGCCGAGGCACGGTGTGCCGGTGCGCTACGACCGGGTACCCGTCGCGCGGCGCGAGCCACGCCTGTCGGCATCGACCATGCCATCCGGATCGGCTTTTGCCGCCATCACCGGTACCGGCGGGCAGGGAACCGGCTACGGCGCGCATCTGCCGCATCAACCGAAGCCGTCGAGTTCGGTACACCCAGCACACTCGGCACATGCGGCACATGCGGCATTGCCAATCACCGCCACCACGCCAGCGACTCCCCGGGCCGCAGCAACCAGTGCTCGCGCAGACCCGCATGGCCAAGCCGGACCTGACGCGCCGCCGATTCCCGAACTCGAACGCATGAAAGGCGTCGGCGACACCTTGAACGGTCGCTTTGTCCTGGAAGAATGCATCGGCTTTGGCGGCATGGGCATGGTCTACAAGGCGCTCGACCTGCGCAAGCTCGAGGCATCCGACCGCAAGCCCTACATCGCCATCAAGGTGCTCAACGTCCAGTTTCGCGGCCATCCGACGTCGCTCATCGCCTTGCAGCGCGAAGCCCGCAAGGCGCAGGCGCTGGCCCATCCGAACATCGTGGCCGTATACGACTTTGATCGCGACGGGTCGATGGTCTATCTGACGATGGAGTACCTGGTTGGCGAGCCGCTCAGCCGCAGCCTGCGGGCAGCCGATTTCACCGGCATGCCACTGGCGCAGGCAATGCCCGTGATTTCAGGCATGGCCCGGGCGCTGGCCTATGCGCATCACCGCGGCTTCGTGCATTGCGACCTGAAACCGGCGAATGTTTTCCTGACAGAGCGCGGCGATGTCAAGGTCATCGATTTCGGCATCGCCCGGGTGTTCCAGAAAACCGAGGACGACCAGGATGCCACCGTGTTCGATGCCGGCAGCCTGGGTGGCCTGACGCCGGCCTACGCCAGTCCGGAAATGCTCGAACACCGCGTGCCGGACCCGCGCGACGACATCTATGCGCTTGCCTGCATCACTTATGAATTGCTGACGGGCCGCCATCCCTTCGACCGCTTGTCTGCAACCCAGGCACGCAGCGCAGAAATGAAGCCGCAGCGGCCTGCCGGGCTCGGGCGGCGGCAATGGCATGCATTGCGCAGTGCACTGGCTTTCTCGCGCGAGGCGCGCATGCCGAGCATGACCCGCTTTCATGAAGAGATCGGCGCCGGGACGCGGTTGCCCCTGCTGGCCGTGGTCGGCGTGGGCGCCGCCACGACCGTGTTGCTCGGCGTGTTGATCGTGCAACGCAGCGGCCTGCATGAATCGACGTCGGGGGAAGGCGGTGCCGTCGGCATTGGCGCGGACAGCGATGCTGACATCAACGCTGACATCAACGCCGACATCAACGCAAGCCGACACGGTGGACAAATTGCCGGGTTAGCCGGAAGCAGGCGTGCTGCCGGAGCACGCGGCGCGCCGGGCGCCGGGCCGGTGTCAGGAATGCAGCCAGAAAACCCGCGTACGCCCGTGCCATTCGACAAACCGCCGAGTGCGGCTCCACCGCCGATCGCCATTCCACCGTCGGCCTCCGGTCTGTCGAAACCGCCGGTGGTTCTGGCCAGCGTTCTGCCGGTGCTGAGCAACCTGTCCTGTTCCGCACTTACGGCTGCAATAAGCGACCATGCCATCGACATCCGAGGCTACCTGGCCGCAAGACAGGATCGGTCGCGGCTGGTGGCGCAGTTGATGAAGCTGTCGAACGTCGAGAGCGTCAACCTGGATGTGCAGGCGGTACCGGATACCGCCTGCCCGGCCATCGCACTGCTGGCGCCATACTGGCAAAAAAGCCGTCTGGCGGGCGCCAGCCTTCGGGCGCGAGCGGAGAACAACCTGCTGCGCGAGGGAGAGCCACTGGTGGTGGATTTGAAAACGCCCAAGGTCGATTCCTGGGTTTACGTCGATTATTTCGCGCTCGACGGCGGCGTCGCGCATCTGCTGCCGAACCTGCGGGCGCGCGACAACCAGGCGCCGCCTTCGCACGGCGCCACGATCGGCAGTTTTGGCGACTGGATCATTGCCAAGCCGTTCGGTACCGAACTGATCGTCCTGATGACGACACCGGCGCCGTTGTTCGGCGGGCTGCGTCCAGAATATGAATCTTCCGCCGGCTACCTGGGCGCGCTCAAGAAACAGTTGCGGCAGATGAGGTTGAAGTATGGCCAGGAGCGTGTCGCGGTCGAATTCATCCAGATTAATACGAGGCCAAAGCAATAACCTTGACTCGCCTGCTGTACCGGGTACCACCACGCATGACACTTCCTGCACCGAAGTCGACGGTGTCCCGACCGGCATGTCGTGCGGCGCATCGCCCGACTGCCATCGCTCATGTGACAATTCCAGCGCGGGTGACACGGCGGATGTCACGTCAGGCATCACGTCAGGCATCACGTCAGGCATCACGCCGGGGACCAAGTCGGATGTCAAATCCGGCATCAACTCCGGCATCAAGTCCAGTGGCAAGTCAGGTGGCAAGTCAGGTATTACGTTCCCTCTCGCGCCACCCGAAAGCCATTCTGGGATTGCCGCACGCCGGCATCGTATTTGAAGCGCGTCGAGGAAGGCATGTAGCTGGCGCCTTCGCGCCAGGAACCGCCACGCAGCACCCGCATGCGGCAATCCGGTTCATCCCAGGAGCGGCCGTCCGAAGGCGCACGCTGGTAAGACCCATGCCAGCAATCGCTGACCCACTCCCAGACACTGCCGTTCATGTCGTACAGACCAAAGGGATTCGGCGCAAAGGAACCGGGTTTTGCCGGCGCATCGGGACTCCACGGCGGGCCGCACTCGCGGCAGTTCCCCTTGCCGGTCGTCATTTGCTCACCCCACCAATAGCGGGTGCGGGTACCTCCCCGGGCAGCATATTCCCATTCGGCCTCGGTCGGCAGGCGATACCGCTTGCCGGTCAGCCGACCAAGCCACCGCACGTAGGCCTGCGCATCGTCCCAGCTGACATCGCGCACCGGCGTGTCTACCTCGCGCTGCACGCCGTCGGCCAGTTTCTGACAGCTGCCGACAGCCACGCAGGCATTCCACTGCCCGACGGAGATTTCGTATTTGCCGATGGCGAAAGCGCTGCCGATCGTCACATGAAATGCCGGCCGCTCGGTCGGATCATCGCTGTTGCTGCCCATCGTGAGGCCGCCCGCGGGCAGGGAGATCAGGGGCGGGCAGGTTTCGCAGTCCCGCACTTCCATCACCGAGGCAGGCGGTGCTGCTGCAGGCATTGCCGCCGGTGTTTCCGATGGCGCCAACGCGCCCATGCCGGTGGTGTAGGCGGGCGCTTTTTGCGCAGCGTGGTGATGGCGACCACCGGCTTTTTGGGCCGGACTGCGCCCTGCCGGCAGCGCAGCGCCGGCGTTGCCTGCAGTGTTGTCCGGCGCGATCGCTCCAGCGCCGTTGCCAGCCCGCAGACGATCGACCCGGCTGCGGGCAAGGCCGGCGAAACGGCCTCCTGGATAAGCCTGCAGGTAGGCCTGGTAATCGTCGGCGTGCTGGCTGCTCTTGATCGAATCCCAGAAACTGAGTTCATATTGCTCGGCGCTGTCTTTCGGCAGCACGCCGGCATGCGCTGCAGGCATCGAAATGATCCACGGCGTGCAGGCAAGCGCGCAGGCAAGCGCGCAGGCAAGCGCGCGTCTGCACGCTGGCGGAAGGAACCGCTTGTGCAGTCTGTGGAACAAGCCAGCTGACATGAAAAGGACTATGCGGAACACGGCGCGCCTTGGTCGGAGAAACAGGGTAGTCGGTGTGTGTCGGCATGCAAGCGCGAGGCACCGCTACGGCGCGACCAAAGCTTAAACCGGCGTCACGGTGCAGCGATGACATTGCACAAATCCATCTCAACGATGGCCGCTATAGTGATTTTGCAGAAAAGGACTCCATGCTACCTACCGCTCATCGAACAATATTGAAACCGATCGCAGCGATCATCGCGCTGAGAACCGCGCTGCTGGTCGGCGCGGCGCTTGCCGCAGGCTTGCCGCAGGCCACGGATGCGGCGACCGCTGCACCCGACGATGCGCAGGTGTACTTCATCTGGCCACGCGATGGAACCGTCATCCGTGGCGGACGTTTCTGGCTGCGCATGGGGCTGCGCAACATGGGTGTGGCGCCGAAAGGCGTCGCCGTGCAAAACACAGGGCACCATCACGTGATCATCGACGCTCCCTTGCCGCCTTCGGGCGAACCCGTGCCATCGGACCGCAACCACCTGCATTTCGGCGCCGGGGAAACCGAAGCCCGGCTCGAACTGCCGCCAGGTCGGCATACGCTGCAGTTGCTGCTGGGTGACCAGAACCATTTGCCGCACGATCCGCCGGTGCATTCGACGCCGATTTCAATCATGGTGGTGAAGTGAACATGACGACCGCGACAGGTAGGAACGTGATGCTACGACCGAGCCGGCGTCCGAACCCGTCGAGACAGCGGTGGGCATGCCTCGTTGGATTGTTGGCGTGCACCGTGGTTGCATCGGCATGCGCGGCGGCCAGCCCGCAGGACGCCATACGTGCGCAAACGACTGCGTCAGCCGATGCCGTTCTTTACATCGGCTGGCCAAACGACGGGCAGGTGGTGCGCGCCGATCAGCCGCTGCGGGTCTGGTTCGGTCTGCGCAACATGGGCGTGGCGCCGAAGGGCATGCCGTTTCCGAACACCGGACATCATCACCTCCTGATCGACACGGACCTGCCGCCGCTGGACCGCGAAATTCCATCCGATCGCAACCATCTGCATTTCGGCGCCGGGGAAACCGAAACCGTGCTGTCGCTGCCGCCGGGCCGTCATACCTTGCAACTGGTCATGGGCGATGCCGGGCACCTGCCGCACAGCCCGCCGGTCTTCTCGAAAAAAATCACGATCGTTGTGCGCTAGAAAAAAATGATTTCTGATTTTTGAGATAACGCAATTGGACTGGCGCGAAGGCCGGAACCAAGGGATGGCGCTGTTTTCGAATGGGTCGAGGTCTAACCGCAGCCAGTGGCTGTGCATTCCTGCGATTGCCCGATGTCAGTCGATCTCGATGGTTGATCGGGCGGCGGTGATCCGCCGCACCAGCGGCATTCCGACAGTGACAGGACAGCAGCATGGACAGGAGCGAGCAGGTGAATCCAGGCATGGCTGGCAGCGCAGGCAACCTGCAGGAACGCCAGGTGTTGGTGACGGCTTGTCTGGTTGTCGATGGGCCGGGAATCGGCGCGCAGAACATCGTGTTGCTGCCGCGCGAAATCCTGATCGGTCGCTGCGCGGTGCCGCAGACGACGCGGCTGACCGGGCTGGAATCCCGCGCCTGGAGCGCGGCGTGAGGCGCGCGGGCCTGGGGTTGATCCTGCTGTTGGGCGCGTGTGCCGACATGTCCATGGCGCCGTACCGGCAGCCACAGGCCGTCGCCAAGCTGGCCTGGTCACCGGCGGCACCGGCATCGGTGTCGGCTGGCGAGACGATCCAGCCGGATTGGTGGAAAGGTTTTGCCGACCCGGAACTGGAGCGTCTGATCCAGCTGGCGATCGGCGGCAACACGGATCTGAAGGTGCTCGCTGCCCGCATCCGGATTGCGGCGGCCCAGGTCGGCGAAGCGCGCGCCGGTGCCTTGCCCACGGCCGACCTCGGCGCTGCCGCCAGCGTCGACAAGAGCACCGGCCGTCCCGCGAGCCGGCAATTCAGCACGGCGGTGGCCGTCAACTGGGAAGTCGATGTCTGGGGCAAGGTAGGAGCCGGCGTCGCTGCCCAGGATGCGCAGTTCCGCGCCTCGGGAGCCGACTGGCGGGCCGGCCATCTGCGCACCGTCGCAGATACGGCGACCACCTATTTTCAAGTCCTGCAGTTCGATGAACAGATCGCGCAGCAGGAACAGACGCGCGCCAAAAACCGGCAGATCCTGTTGATCCTGGACAACATGGTCAGCGCTGGCATTGTGCCGGCCACCCGCGTGCTGCAGCAGCGCGCCGAAATCAACCGGCTGTCGAACGATCTGATCGAACTGCATCGCAGCCGCGATCTGGCGCAGAATGCCTTGGCCACGCTGATCGGCGCCGGGGCGGGCGAATTGCGCCTTCCTGCAGGTCGCCTGCAGCAGCGGGTACGCCTGCCGACTGTTCCGGCCGGCCTGCCCTCGGCGTTGCTGAAACGCCGGCCGGACATCGTGGCAGCCGAATTCCGGGTCCTCGAAGCCTACGACCTGGTCGGCCAGGCCAAGCTGGCGCAACTGCCGTCGATCAGCCTGACCGGCCGTGGCGGCAGCAGCAGCTTTGCCCTGACCGACCTGATGCGCGCCTTTACCTTCAATCTGCTGCCGAGCATTAACATTCCGCTGCTCGATCCGGCCACCCGGGCCCGAGTACACACGAGCGCGGCGCAGTTCGAACTGGTCGAAGCCCAATACCGGCAAACCGTGATGACGGCCTTCGGTGAAGTCGAAGATGCCCTGGTGAACCTGGAGGCGCATCGGCGGCAGCGGATCGAACTCGAACAGCAGATCGCCCATCTGTCGACGATTGCCGCGCAGGTCGAGGCGCAGTTGCGCGAGGGCCTGGTGTCGCAGCTCGATCTCTTCGAGTCGCAACGCTCGCTGCTGGGAGCGCAACAGGCGCTGCTGACCAATCACCAGCAGGTGCTGTCGGATACGGTGACGATCTATAAAACCCTCGGCGGCGGCTGGCCGGACGTGCAGGTGGGGCAGGCAGGGCAGGCCGCGCTGGTCGCGCCGGCCGCGCTGACCGATCAATGAGTGCCAGTCCATCTGCGGTGCTGCCGGTACAGGACGCTGCGGCTGCCTTGGTTGCCTTGGCTGCCGTGCCACCGCCGCAGCATCCGATCGTGCTGTGCGCCGTGTCCCACCCGGCACTCGGCGACATCGGCATCGACGACGCGCTGTTTGCGGTGGGGCGCACCGAGCCGCCGTTCGATCGCTATCCGGCTGACGCAGTGGCAGATTTGTCGCGCCGCCATGCGCGGATCTTCAGCGAGGCCGGCATCGCGCATGTGGCCGACCTCGGCAGCAAGAACGGCACGGCCGTCAATGCGCAGGATATTCGGCAGAAAACCGCGCGTCTGGCCGATGGGGATGAAATTTGTTTCGGCCGCCATTTGCGTTATCGGGTCCGGCTGCAGGCTACTGTCGCGCCGCCGGCGCTGCGGTTGCTCAGCCTGACATTGACGCCTGAACCCGGCCCTGTTTCCGAGCTTGGCCCCGGTTCCGGTTCCGGTCCCGGTCCCGGTCCCGAGCCTGGCTCCGGCCCCGACGCTGCCGAAAGCCGCCTTGATCAGATCGTGGTGCACACCTTTCCTTTTTTGGTCAGCAAGACCGACGCTACTTTCTCCCGGTACCGCCAGCAACATGCGCAGCAACTGAACTATCTGTCGCGCCGGCATGCTCATGTCTTCCTGCGCCGTGGCAGGCCGTTCATCGAAGATCTGGGCAGCACGAATGGCACCTTCGTCAACGGCAGGCGACTGGACGAGCATGCGGCGCTTCTCGCCGACGGCGATCTGCTGGCGTTCGGCGGCCTGCACTTCATCTATCGCGTGCAGCTGCAGCAAGAACAGGCACAGCCCGATCCGACGCTGACTTGTTTTTCGGGTGGCGCAGGGAATGCAGCGGCGCCTGATGGCGCGCGGGCCCCAGGCCCGGCGGAATCCACCGCAGCGGCAGCATCGACAGGCCCAACGGGGCGGGATTCTCCTGCGCCGGCGGCACCGCAGGATCGCACCACATTCATCGTTGCGGCGGATTCGTTTCTCGATATTTTCTGTTTCGATGCGCCGGCCGCAGACGACCGGGCTGCAGAGCAGGACGCCGCAGCCGATGTGCCTGGCAGGCCTGACGCGGGCATGGGCATGGGCGGCGCAGAGGATGCACGCACCCCGGACGGCGCGACCGCGAAAAATGCGGCCGGCGAAGGCAAGGCTGCCTGCCTTGCGCGTGTCTTCAGTGGCAAATGGCGTCGCGTCGGTTTTCTGGGTGTGGCCTGCGCTTTGTGTCTTGGTCTGGGAGCAGTGGCATGGCATGCCGCCGGTGCGCCACAGCG
>JAYTLK010000088.1:0-48313 GCA_043729515.1 Herminiimonas sp. | reverse complement strand
CAGCGTCTCGTTGGAGCCGCGCCGTCTTTTTCTGGAAGCAGCAATGACCGATTTCGCTTTTTCTGTCCGACCCGAGACCGCTGCGCGACACCCTCTGCGCCTGTTCGGTAACCCGGCGGTGACGGCATGACCGACCTGCAATTGTCCCTGATGGCCATCGGCGGCACCATCGTCGTCGGCGTGGTTTCCTATAACAAATGGCAGGAATACAAGGCACGCAAGAATGTCGAGCGGGCGTTTTCTTCCAGCCACGACGACGTGCTGATGACGCCGAACGCGGCGCAATCAGGGCTGGCCGCGGGCAGCGCCCGTGCGCCAGGCCGTGCCGAGCCACGTTTCATGCCGGATGACGGCGCGGGCAACGGATCCGGTGGTGCCGGCACCGAAACCGCGGCCGTGCCTGCCGCCGGTCCGTTTGCCGTCGATTCTTCCTCTCCTCTGGTACAGGGGATGCAGGACATCGCCGCTGTCTACAAAAGCGAGCCAGCGACGGCGCCACCTGCTCCAAGGGAATTGCCGGTCGACGAACTGGTCGATTGCGTGATTCCGCTGTCGCTCGCCAGCAACCTGCGCGGGGAAAAAGTGATCGGTCCGATCCAGTCATTGCGCCATGTGGGCAACAAGCCGGTCAATTTCGTTGGCCAGCGCGAGGATGGCAGCTGGGAGCCGATCCAGCACGGCGCTGTCTACACGGCGCTGCTGGCCGGCGTCCAACTGGCCAACCGCAGCACCGCACTCAATGAAATCGAATTCTCGGAACTGGTCATGCGGTTGCGCCAGGTCGCCGACGATCTCGACGCCGAGCCGGATGTGCCGAACATGACCTCGGTGATGCAGTCGTCGCGGGCGTTGCATCAGTTCGTCAGCCAGTACGATGCGCAACTGAGCGTGAACGTGCAGGCAAACGGCGCGCCTTGGTCGATCGCTACTCTGCTGGCCGCGCTGGAGCGACAGGGCTTCGACGTGCGTCCGGATGGTCGACTGGTGATGCCGGACGGCGATGGCGGCAATCTGTTCACGTTGTCGACCAACGTGACGCTGGCAGCCGAACAGACGTCCCGCCTGACGCTGTTGCTCGACGTGCCCTGCGTGGCGCCGTCGCACGACGGCTTTGGCGCGATGGTCGCCTGTGCCCGGTCCCTTTCGCACCGCCTCGACGGCAGGGTGGTCGACGACAGCGATCAGCTGCTCAGCGAAGATTCTTTGACCGAAATCGCCGCTCAGGTCGCCACCTTCTACAGCGACATGCAGAGCGCGGACATTCCGGCCGGCTCGACCCGCGCCCTGCGGTTATTCAGCTAGAGCGATCCGATCGTGGCAATTGGTGCACCTACCATGACTTCGCTGACTCCGCCGACTCCGAGCGAACGCGCCGGGCCTGATCCGGGAGACCTGCCGGCGCGTGCCGGATGGCTTCGCGCAACGCTGAATCGGCATGCCCATGCGTACCACGTGCTCGACACCCCGACCATTCCCGATGCCGAGTACGACCGGCTGTACCGCGAGCTGCAACGCATCGAGGAGGCCGCACCGGACCTGGTCACGCCGGATTCACCAACGCGCCGCGTCGGCGCAGCGCCACTTGGCCAATTCGCCCCGGTCCGGCATTCGGTGCCGATGCTGTCGCTGTCGAATGGCTTCGAGGATGACGACATCGTCGCTTTCGACCGTCGCGTCGCCGATGGCCTGCAAATGAGCGCGTCGGGCGCGGTCGGGTCGGTCGAATCAATCGGAGCGGTCGAATACGCCGCTGAATTGAAATTCGATGGTCTTGCCATCAACCTGCGGTACGTGGACGGCCTGCTGGTCGAAGCCGCCACGCGCGGCGACGGCGCCACCGGTGAAAACGTCACCGCCAACATCCGTACCGTCCAGGCAATCCCGCTGCGCCTGCATACCGATCATCCACCAAAGATCATCGACATCCGCGGCGAAGTGCTGATGTTCAAGGCAGATTTCAACCGGATGAATGCCCGGCAGCGCGAGGCTGGCGCAAAGGAGTTCGCCAATCCGCGCAATGCCGCCGCAGGCAGCCTGCGCCAGCTCGATTCCCGCATCACTGCCCAGCGCACGCTGCGCTTTTTTGCCTACGGTATCGGCAGCCTGGAAGGCGCGGCCATGCCGTCGTCCCACACCGCGTTGCTCGACTGGTACCGCGATCTGGGTGTGGCCGTGTGCGATGAACGGGCAGTGGTACATGGTGCGCAGGGCCTGCTCGCGTTTTTTGCCGAGATCGGGCTGCATCGTGCCCGGCTGCCTTATGAAATCGACGGCGTGGTCTACAAGGTCAATCAGCTGGCGCAGCAGGAGCGGCTGGGTTTCGTCTCGCGCGCACCGCGTTTTGCGATCGCCCATAAATTTCCGGCCGAGGAAGCGACCACGGTCGTGCTGGAGATCGATGTCCAGGTAGGGCGCACCGGCGCCATCACGCCGGTGGCGCGCCTGGCGCCGGTCACCGTCGGCGGCGTGTCGGTGACCAATGCCACCCTCCACAACGAGGATGAAGTGCGGCGCAAGGACATCCGCATCAACGACACGGTGATCGTGCGGCGCGCCGGCGACGTGATTCCGGAAGTCGTGGCATTCGTGCCGGAGCTGCGGCCGGCCGATGCGCGCAGCTTCGTCATGCCGAGCGCCTGTCCGGTCTGCGGCTCGCCGATCGAGCGGGGCGAGGACGAGGCGGTCGCGCGCTGCACCGGCGGCTGGGTAAAGTGTCCGGCCCAGCAGAAGGGCGGCCTGCTTCATTTCGTCTCCCGGCGGGCGATGGATGTCGAAGGCCTGGGCGACCAGCTGGTCGAACAACTGGTCGATCGGCAGGTGATCCGCACGGCGGCCGACCTGTACCGGCTCGGCTTCGGCGCGCTGGTCGAATTGGATCGGATGGCAGACAAATCCGCCAAAAACGTGCTGGCCGCGATCGAGAAATCGAAGTCGACGACGCTGGCCCGGTTCATCTATTCGCTGGGAATTCGGCATGTGGGCGAAGCCACCGCGAAAGAACTGGCGCGCCATTTCGGCAGCCTCGACCGATTGCTCGAAGCGGATGAGGCACAGTTGCTGGAGGTGGCCGACGTCGGCCCGGTGGTGGCGCGCGCGATCCTGCATTTTCTGGCCGACCCGCTCAATGGCGAACTCATTGCACAGCTGCGTGCTCTCGGCGTGCATTGGAATGAGGTGGAGGTCGCGCGCCAGGCGCCTGCTCTTGTTGGCAAGACCTTCGTGCTGACCGGCAGCCTGCCGAGCCTGTCGCGCGACGAGGCAGCCGCCCTGATTGAAGCCGCCGGCGGCAAGGTCGCCGGTTCGGTCTCGAAAAAAACCAGTTATGTCGTGGCGGGGATCGACGCCGGCAGCAAGCTGATGAAAGCGCAGGAACTCGGCCTGCAAATTCTCGACGAAGCACAATTGCAGCAATTACTCCAGGATTCACAACCAACATGAACAGAGTGACCAAGGCAGTGTTTCCCGTGGCCGGGCTCGGCAGCCGTTTTCTGCCGGCCACCAAGGCGCAACCAAAGGAAATGCTGCCGATCGTGGACAAGCCGCTGATCCAGTATGCGGTGGAAGAGGCGGTCGCCGCCGGCATCACGGAGCTGGTGTTCATCACCGGCCGCAACAAGCGCGCCATCGAAGACCATTTCGACAAGGCATACGAACTGGAAGCCGAACTCGAGGCCGCCGGCAAGACTGCCTTGCTCGAACTGGTACGCAACGTGATTCCGAAGAATGTCACCTGCATCTTCCTGCGCCAGGCCTCGCCGCTTGGCCTGGGGCACGCCGTGCTGTGCGCCCGTCCGGTAATCGGCGAGGAGCCGTTCGCCGTGCTGCTGGCCGACGATTTCATGGATGTGCCCGCCGGCACCGCGCCGGTCATGGCCCAGATGTGCGCCCAGTTCGCCCGCGAGGGCCGCAGCCTGCTGGCGGTGCAGGATGTGCCGCGCGCCGACACCCGGCAATACGGCATCGTCAGTGCCACGTCCTACCTGCCGAACCTGGAGCGGGTCAATGCCATCATCGAGAAACCAACGCCGGAGGCGGCACCGTCGACGCTGGCCGTGGTCGGCCGCTATGTGCTGACGCCGAAAATTTTTGCGCATCTGGAGCAGGTAGGCAAGGGCGCGGGCGGGGAAATCCAGCTCACCGACGGCATTGCGGCGCTGATGCGGGATGAAACCGTGCTGGCGTTTCGCTACGAGGGCCAGCGTTATGACTGCGGCTCGAAACTGGGATACCTGAAGGCCACCGTCGACATGGGTCTGAAGCATCCCGAGACTGGCGCCGCATTCGCCACTTTCCTGGAGGGACGGCATGAGCGTGCATGAGATCCTGCGCATGGGCGATCCGCGCCTGCTGCGTCAAGCCGAACCGGTCCGGGAATTCAATTCACCGGCGCTGGATGCCCTGGTCGGCGACATGTTCGAGACCATGCATGCAGCCAACGGCGCTGGCTTGGCAGCGCCGCAGATTGGCGTCAATGCGCAACTGGTGATCTTCGGCTTCAAGCAGAACACGCGTTATCCCGACGCCTCGCCGGTGCCGGAGACGGTGCTGATCAATCCGGTCATCACGCCGTTGTCGGAAACGACCGTGGAGGATTGGGAGGGCTGCCTGTCGGTGCCCGGCATGCGCGGCGTCGTGCCGCGCTGGGAAAAGATTCATTACGAGGGATTCGATCAGCATGGCAACCGCATCAGCCGCGACGTTGACGGTTTTCATGCGCGCGTGGTGCAGCATGAATGCGATCACTTGCTGGGCGTCCTGTATCCGATGCGGATCACGGATTTTTCCCGCTTTGGTTTCACGGATATTCTGTTTCCGGACCTTGATCCGGCCGATGACGATTGATCCGGCAAATCGCGGCATGTTCCAGCCAGACCAAAACCTGCCGAGGAATCCACGACCTGTGATCAAAACTGCTCGTCAGGGCGCAGATAACGCCATTGGCCAACCGGCAGGTCGCCAAGCCTGACACCGCCGATGCGGACCCGTTTCAGGCCCAGCACCTTCAGGCCCACCATGTCGCACATGCGACGAATCTGCCGCTTGCGGCCTTCACGCAGCGTGAAGCTCAACTGATCCTCGTTCTGCCAATTGACGACAGCCCGCTTGAGCGGCTTGCCGTCCATGACCAGGCCATGATTGAGGCGTTTGAGTTGCGCCTCCGGCAGCTTGCCGCCCTTGGTGTATTCGACCCGGACCAGGTATTCCTTGTCGATGTCGGTGTCTTCACCGATCAACTGCTTGGCCACGCGACCATCCTGTGTCAGCACCAGCAAACCGATCGAATCGATGTCCAGCCGTCCGGCCGGCACCAGGTTTTTCAGCTGACTGCCGTGAAACTGAGTTAGCGCAGTATCTTCCGGCCACCGGGATTCGGGTTTGACGAGCACGACTGCCGGCTGGTAGCCATCCTCTGCCTGGCCGCTGACATACCCCATCGGCTTGTTGATCAGGACCGTGACCCGTTTTGCCTGTTGTGCAGCGGCCTGGCGTTCGACGGTGATGTGCTGCTCGGGCAATACCTTGCTGCCAAGCTCGGAGATGACGACACCATCCACCCGCACCCAGCCGCGTTCGATCCATTCGTCGGCCTCGCGGCGAGAACACAGACCGAGTTCGGACATTCGTTTCGACAGGCGCAGCGGTTCACTCATGGATCAGGGATGGAATAAGAAATGGAAAAATGGCAGCCGGTCGGCGGGTTGCAGACAGGCAGCCGGATTCGACACGCCGTCGCGCACCATCGGCGGCACTGCACTCAGATGCGCAGCGCTTCGAGCAGTTCGGTCTCGAGCTGGATCTGGCTGCGCGCATTGTTCAGCACGGGCCCGTCGACCAGGAACACGTCCTCGACCCGTTCGCCGAGCGTCATGATTTTTGCCGTATGCAGATTGACCCGGAATTTCGCCAGCACGCTGGCAATCGCATACAGCAGGCCATTGCGGTCGTTCGCTGATACCGAGAGCAGATAGTACTGGCCGCGTTCGTCCGGCCGCAGGTCCACCGTCGGCGTGATCGGGAAAGTGCGCGAGAGTCGCGATAGCCTGCCGCGTACCGGCGCCGGCAGGGGTAGCGGCGAGGCCAGCAATTTCGCCAGTTCATGTTCAACCAGGTTGATGATGTCGCGGTAGTTATCGGCAAAATCCGGTGCCGAGATGAGAAACGTGTCGAGGCCGTAGCCGTGGCGCGTGGTGTGGATCTTGGCGTCGAGGATGCTGAAGTTCTTGGTTTCGAAATAACTGCAGATGCGGGCGAACAGGTCCGGCTGATCCTTGACATAGACGGTCACCTGCAAACCCTCGCCGATCGGCGCCAGGCGGCACTTGACGACCGGCGCGGCGCTGTCGACGCGGGCATACAGCGCCCGGGTCTGCCAGGCGATGTCGGAGGCGTCGTGCCGCAGGAAGTAGGCAACGTCCAGCTGCTTCCAGAGCGCTTCATGCGCATGCGGGTCGATGCCGTACAGGCGCAATGTCGCCAATGCTTCTTCTTGCCGGCTGCGCAGTTCCTGGTCGGCCGATGGCGCCTGGCCGCCGAGAACGCGCACCGTCATCCGGTACAGATCTTCGAGCAGCTTGCCCTTCCAGGCATTCCAGACTTTCGGGCTGGTGCCGCGGATGTCTGCCACCGTCAACAGATACAGCCCGGTCAGGTGCCGCTCGTCGCGCATTTGCGCTGCAAAAGCGGCGATCACATCCGGGTCCGACAGATCCTGTTTCTGCGCCACATGCGACATCAGCAAGTGGTTCTGTACCAGGAAGACCACCAGTTCGGTGTCTTCGCGCGCCATGCGGTGCTCGCTGCAGAACTGGCGGGCGTCGGCCATGCCGAGCTGCGAATGGTCGCCACCGCGGCCCTTGGCGATGTCATGAAACAGCGCCGCCACGTAGAGCAGCCAGGGCTGGGCAAAATTCGCCATCAACTGGCTGCAGAATGGATATTCATGCGCATGCTCGCTCAGCGTGAAACGCCGCACGTTGCGCACCACCATCAGGATGTGTTGATCGACGGTGTAGACGTGAAACAGATCATGTTGCATCTGGCCGATGATGCGCCGGAAATTCGGCAGATAGCGGCCCAGCACGCTGGTCTGGTTCATGCCGCGAACAGCGTGGGTGATGCCCTGCGGCGCCTGCAGGATCTCCAGGAACAGGCGCCGATTTCCCGGATCCTGGCGGAAGGCGCGGTCGATCAGGAAGCGGGCATGCCAGAGCTGGCGCAGGGTGCGCGCAGTCATGCCTTTGAGTTCGGGATGCTGTGCGATCAGCAGGAACACTTCCAGCATGGCAGACGGCGTGACATCGAAGGTGTCGTCCTGGGCAATGTCGATGAAGCCATTGACGATGTTGAAGCGCGCATTGATCGGTTGCGGGCAGCCTGGCTGCGGGAACAGGCGTGCCTCGATGTTCTGCAGCAGGATCGTGTTGAGTTGCGTGACAGCCTTTGCAGCCCAGTAATACCGCTGCATCAGGTATTCGCTGGCACGCCGGGTGTCGGTCGTCTTGAAACCGAAGGATTCGGCGATCGGCGTCTGTACATCGAACACCAGCCGGTCTTCGCGGCGCTTGGCATGGATGTGCAGGCGGATGCGGATATCCTTGAAGGCACGCTCTTTCTGGAACAGCTGATGCGCCTCGGTCGTGGTCAGCAGTCCGCGCTCGGCCAGCTTGCGCCATGAGTCCCCCAGACCCGCGGCTTTTGCCACCCACAGGATTACCTGCAGGTCGCGAAGTCCTCCCGGGCTTTCCTTGCAGTTCGGCTCCAGGCTGTAGGGCGTGTCTTCGTATTTCACATGACGCTGACGCATCTCCAGCGTCTTTGCCTGGAAAAACGCCTGTGGATCCATCGCTGCGTCGCAGCGCTGCTGAAGCGTGGCGAACAGGTCCTGGTTGCCTGTCACCAGTCGCGCCTCCAGCAGGCTGGTCTGTACCGTGATGTCTGCCGCGGCTTCGATCAGGCATTCATCGACGGTGCGAATACTGCTGCCAACCTCCAGGCCGATGTCCCACAACACCTGCACGAGCTCTTCCAGCACGCCTTGCAGGGTGATGTCGGGCGCGGCTTGCAACAGGATCAGGAGGTCGACATCGGAGTAGGGAAACAACTCACCACGTCCGTAACCGCCGACGGCCACCAACGCGGCAGAAGCCGGCAAGCTGAATTCGACCCAGGCCAGTGTCAGCGCCTGGTCGACGCTTTGGCGCAGCGTTGTCAGTAGCTTTTCGGGCTTGCCGTCGGCATTGAAGACATCGATGATGGCCTGGCGTTCGTCGCGCAACTGCTGGCGCAGGCGCATGCCAAAACCGGCAATGCCTGGCAGGCGGGCGGAGTCGGCAACGGGAATGGTCACGCTGGCAGGGACGATCTCAGGCCGCGACCGGTTGCGCCAGGGTCGAGACCAGGATCCCGGCCGGCGGCGCAGGCATGCCGGCCGATACCGTCAGCACTTCATAACCGGTTGGCGTGACCAGTACGGTGTGTTCCCACTGCGCCGACAGGCTGCGATCCTTGGTCTTGATGGTCCAGCCGTCGCCCATCTCCCGGATTTCCCGGCGCCCGGCATTGATCATCGGCTCGACGGTGAAGATCATGCCGGCCTTGAGCTCCTCGAGCGTGCCGGGCCGTCCGTAATGCAGCACCTGCGGCTCTTCATGGAAGATCTTGCCGATGCCGTGGCCACAGAATTCCCGCACCACGCTGTAGCCCGATTTTTCCGCATGTTGCTGGATGACGAAACCGATGTCGCCCAGATGCGCGCCGGGGCGGATCTTCGATATTCCCATCCACATGCAGTCGAATGTGGTCTCTCCAAGCCGCTTGGCCAGGATCGACGGCTCGCCGATGTAATACATGCGGCTGGTGTCGCCGTGATAACCATCCTTGATGACGGTGATGTCGAGATTGATGACATCGCCGTTCTTCAATATCTTGTCGCCGGGAATGCCGTGGCAGACCACATCGTTGACCGAGGTGCAAATTGCCTTCGGATAGGGGGTGTAGCCTGGAGGGCAGTAATTGAGCGGCGCCGGTATCGTGCCTTGCACATCGACCATGTATTCATGGCAGAGGCGATCGATCTCGCCGGTGGTGACACCGGCCTTGACATGGGGCGCGATGAAGTCGAGTACTTCGGCAGCCAGGCGGCCGGCCACGCGCATGCCGGCAATGTCTTCGGGAGTCTTGATGGAGGAGGCCATGGAAAATGCGGGCGGCGTCGGAGCGTCGCCGAATGAAGGAGATGCAAGGATTATAGCCGAGCGAACCGATGCCGACGAAAGCGCCATGGGATGCCGCTTGAACCGGCCTGCGCTTTTAGGGTAGAATCTTGGGTTAGCCCGAAAGCGGAATCGATTCAAGGATCGTCGTCGCAGGGCTGAGTCCCCCAATGTCTGAACGGAAATTTCGCCAGGCATTGCAATCATGATGTAAAAATCGCGAATCCGCCCCTTCAAAGGGTGCCTGTCACGGTTTCGGAAAGTGTTTCGCGTCATCCATTTTGCGGATGGTGCCGGAATACCGGGCCGGACGGTGTAGCTGGGCGGATTCCAGACCCAACCCTGGAGAAGCACACAATGTCAGTCACCATGCGTGAAATGCTGGAAGCCGGCGTCCATTTCGGACATCAGACCCGGTTCTGGAACCCGAAAATGGCGCCGTATATTTTCGGCCATCGCAACAAGATCCACATCGTCAACCTCGAGAAGACCCTGGGCATGTACCAGGAGGCGATGAAGTACATCCGCCAGTTGTCCTCGAACCGCGGCACCATCCTGATGGTTGGCACCAAGCGCCAGGCCCGCGAGACGATCGCAGCCGAAGCGGCACGTGCCGGCATGCCGTTCGTCGACCAGCGCTGGCTCGGCGGCATGCTGACCAATTTCAAGACCATCAAGACTTCGATCAAGCGCCTGAAGGAAATGGAAGCGTCGATCGAAGACGGATCAGTCGAGAAGCTGTCGAAAAAAGAGGGTCTGATGTTCCAGCGCGAGATGATCAAGCTGCAAAAATCCATCGGCGGCATCAAGGACATGGGCGGTATTCCTGACGCGATTTTCGTGGTCGACGTCGGTTATCACAAGGGCGCGATCACCGAGGCTGCAAAGCTCGGCATTCCGGTCATTGGCGTGGTCGATACGAACCATTCCCCAGAAGGCGTCACGTATGTGATTCCGGGTAACGACGATTCCTCGAAGGCGATCATGCTGTACGCCCGTGGCGTTGCCGATGCGATCCTCGAAGGCCGTGCCAATGCGACCAACGAACTGGTTGACGCCATCAAGAACGGCGCCACCGGCGACGAATTCGTCGAAGTCAGCGAGCAGGCATAAACAGTCGCCTCTGACGGCATTCGCCGCGGAGGCGCGGTAGCAAGGGGCACCATGGGTTGGCCCCTTTTTTTTCGGGCTGGCGCCGAAGTCGGGCGACGGCTCAACGGCATTTCAAAGTGAAGTGCCACGGACATGCAGCACCGGTGCGGGGGAAACTGGCCCGCGCCGCTTTTGGAGAAAAAAATGGCGACAATTACCGCAGCGATGGTGGGTGAACTGCGCGCGAAGACCGACGCGCCGATGATGGAATGCAAAAAAGCACTGACCGAAGCCGATGGCGATCCGGTCAAGGCGGAAGAACTGCTGCGCGTTAAGCTCGGCAGCAAGGCTTCGAAGGCATCGTCGCGCATCACGGCCGAAGGCGTCGTGGCGACTTACATCGCCGGTAAGGTCGGCGCGCTGGTCGAGATCAATTGCGAGACCGACTTCGTGACCAAGAACGATGAATTCCTGGCGCTGGCGCAGGCCTGTGCCAAGCTGATTGCCGAACACGATCCGGCTGATCTCGCAGCCTTGGGCGCATTGCCGCTCGACGGCAAGACGGTCGAAGAAATGCGGGCTGAGTTGATCGGCCGCATCGGTGAGAACATGTCGATCCGCCGCTTCAAGCGTTTCGACACCGCCGATCGCCTGACGGCTTACCTGCACGGCACCCGGATCGGCGTCATGGTCGACTTCAGCGGCGATGACGAACAGGTCGGCAAGGATGTTGCCATGCATGTGGCGGCCATGAAACCGGTCTCGCTGTCGTCGGAACAGGTGCCTGCGGAACTGATCGAGAAAGAACGCTCGGTCGCCACCCTGAAAGCTGCCGAGGCGGGCAAGTCGCCGGAGATTACGGCAAAAATGATCGAAGGCTCGGTACAGAAATTCTTGAAGGAAGTGTCCTTGTTCAATCAAGCCTTCGTCAAGAACGACAAGCAGAGTGTCGAGCAGATGCTCAAAGCGACTGGCACCAAGGTCAATGCGTTCACGATGTTCGTCGTTGGTGAAGGCATCGAGAAAAAGCAGGACGATTTTGCCGCCGAGGTGGCCGCCCAGGTCGCCGCTGCACAGAAAGCGTGATCGAGGGTAGTGACCGCGGGCCGAAAGGCCCGTTTTTACAGGTGCTACGGCAGCCCGAATCCGTATCGATTATCTAGGAGCGTTCACATGACCAAAGCAGCGTACAAGCGCGTGTTACTCAAGCTGTCCGGCGAGGCGCTGATGGGTGACGATCCGTACGGCATCAACCGCGTGACGATCGACCGCATGGTGTCGGATGTGGCCGAAGTCGCGGCGCTTGGGGTGGAATTGGCCATCGTCATTGGCGGAGGCAACATCTTTCGCGGCGTCGCGCCTGGCGCCCAAGGCATGGACCGGGCCACAGCCGATTACATGGGCATGCTGGCCACCGTGATGAATTCTCTGGCATTGGCCGATGCCATGCGCCAGGCCGGCATCACGGCCCGCGTCATGTCGGCCATCGCCATCGAACAGGTGGTCGAACCATACGTGCGTCCCAAGGCATTGCAATATCTCGAAGAAGGCAAGATCGTGGTGTTTGCCGCGGGAACCGGCAATCCGTTTTTTACCACCGACACGGCAGCTGCATTGCGCGGCTCCGAGATTGGGGCGGAAATCGTGTTGAAGGCGACCAAGGTGGATGGTGTCTACAGCGCGGATCCGAAAAAGGATCCGACCGCGACGCGCTACACCACCATCAGTTTTGACGAAGCGATTGCCAAGCATCTGCAGGTCATGGATGCGACTGCATTCGCCTTGTGCCGCGACCAGCGCCTGCCGATCAAGGTGTTTTCGATCATCAAGCCCGGCGCGCTCATGCGCGTGATTTTGGGGGACGACGAGGGTACACTGGTCCACGTCTGAACCCGCCCTAGAACATTCGTACCCTGGAGAGCAGCATGACATTGGCTGACGTCAAGAAAAATACCGATCAACGGATGCACAAGTCGATCGACACCCTGAAAGCGGACCTGGCCAAGGTCCGTACCGGCCGCGCCCACGCGGGCATTCTCGATCATGTGCAAGTGGATTACTACGGCAATCCAACCCAGTTGACCCAGGTCGCCAACGTGACCTTGATTGATGCACGCACCATCGGCGTACAACCGTGGGAAAAGAAGATGATTGCCGTGGTCGAAAAGGCGATTCGCGAAGCCGATCTCGGCTTGAATCCGTCGACCCAGGGCGACATGATTCGCGTGCCGACCCCACCGCTGACGGAAGAGCGTCGCAAGGAGATGGTCAAGCTGGTAAAAAGCGAGGCGGAAGATGCCAAGATCGCGATTCGCAACATACGGCGCGATGCCAACGAAGCATTGAAGAAGCTCCTGAAGGACAAGGCCTGCTCGGAGGACGACGAACGCCGTTCGCAGGATGAAGTTCAGAAGCTGACCGATCGCTTCGTGGCCGAAGTCGACAAGCTCGTCGCCGAAAAAGAAAAAGAAGTGCTGACCGTGTAGTGCTTGCAAAGCTTGTAGCCCGTGTAGTCCGACACGCAGGCAGCATTGCCGAGACACCGATCCGGCGGACGATTGCCGGTATCCCGGCGGGCAAGCCCGCCAGTTCCTGATGTTTGCTTTTCCGGCATGCAGATCGCGGTACTGCCTGCCGAATTTATGACTGTCGTTTTCCATGACTGCAACCAGCTCGACGAAAGACGTACCGCAGACGTCGCAGGTGCCACGCCACATCGCCATCATCATGGACGGCAATGGCCGCTGGGCCACCCAGCGTTACCTGCCGCGGGTGGCGGGCCATGTCAAGGGTGTGGACGCCGTGCGCGTCATCGTCGAAGCCTGCGCCGAGCGCGGCGTGGAATTCCTGACCCTGTTCGCCTTCAGTTCCGAAAACTGGCGTCGTCCGGCCGATGAAGTGTCGTTGCTGATGCGATTGTTCATGACGGCGCTCGAACGCGAAGTCGCAAAAATGCATCTCAACGACATCCGCCTGAAAGTCGTGGGCGACCTGTCACGTTTCGATACCCGTTTGCGCACCATGATTGCCGACGCCGAGCGCCGCACGGCCAACAACAAGCGCATGACGGTGACGGTCTGCGCGAACTACGGGGGCCGCTGGGACATCGCGCAGGCGGTCAACCGGATGGTGGCCGCGGGGATATCAGCCGCCGCCGGATCGCCACTTCCTGCCTTCACGGAAGATGACATCGCGCCGCACCTCGCGATGGCCTATGCGCCCGAGCCAGACCTGTTCATCCGCACCGGTGGCGAGGAGCGCATCTCCAATTTCCTGCTTTGGCAGCTTGCTTACACCGAGCTGTATTTCACCGACACCTACTGGCCGGATTTCGACGATGCCGCGCTCGCCGCCGCAATCGACTCGTTCCAGCAGCGTGAACGCCGTTTCGGCCGCATCAGCGCGCAGGTCGTGGCGCAGAAAAAGGCTTCCTGATGCTCGGCACCCGCGTCATCACCGCCGTCGTCCTGCTGGTCGTCCTGGTGGCATTGCTGATGTCCGGATCGGTCACGGCAGTCGCTGTCGCCGGCGGCCTGTTCCTGGCTGCCGCATCCTGGGAGGCGCTGCGCTTGTTCGGCAGCCGCAACGCGCCATTGGTGGCGGGCATGTGGTGTCTTGCGTATGCCCTGATCGTGCTCAAGCAAGCCTATCTGCATGCCGGCGTGCTGATGTTGTTGTGCGTGCTGATCTGGGCAGTGCGTCTGGCGCCGTCGCTGAAACTGGGGCTGCCACCGATCGACGGCCTTGGCAACCGGCTGCTGTCAGGGATTTACGGCGTTGCGATCCTGGGTTGCTTCGTTGCGATCCTGGCGTTGTACGCCCATTCGGCGTTGTATCTTTTTTCCGCAATGGCAATCGTCTGGATCGCCGATATCGGCGCCTATTTTTCAGGCAAGGCATTCGGTCGGCACAAGCTTGCGCCAAGCATCTCTCCAGGCAAATCCTGGGAAGGCGCCATCGGTGGCTGGCTGGCAGTGCTGGTTGCGGCGATTGCCACGACACAGGTGCCACAACTGCAGGATACTTTTGCCGTCCAGTTGTGGCAGCATCGCGGCTGGGTCGTGCTGTTGCTGGTGATGACCGCGTTGGTAGCGGCCAGCGTCACCGGCGATCTGTTCGAGTCGCAGCTGAAACGCCGCGCTGGTTTCAAGGACAGCAGCACCTTGCTGCCGGGCCACGGTGGCGTGCTCGACCGGATCGATGCCCTGATTCCGGCGTTGCCGCTGGCCTTGTTGGTCGATGCCTGGCACTAAGAACAAGATGACCGCGCAGGCAATCACGATTCTAGGCGCGACCGGCTCGATCGGCGTATCGACGCTCGACGTGCTGACGCGCCATCCGGAACGATATCGGGTACATGCACTGACCGCGCATGCCAATGTCGATCTGCTGGCCCGGCAGTGTCGGCAGTGGCGTCCCGCCGTGGCCGTCGTCGGCAGCGCCGAGGCTGCAGTGCAGTTGTCTCGCCTGCTCAAGGACATGGCGCCAGGCACCGAAGTCGCTCATGGCGAGCAGGCGCTGTGCAGCGTTGCCGCCGACGATGAATGCGATGTGGTCATGGCCGCCATCGTCGGCGCAGCCGGCCTGGGCCCGACGCTGGCTGCGGCCCGGGCCGGCAAGCGAATCCTGCTTGCCAACAAGGAGGCGCTGGTCATGTCCGGCCATCTGTTCATGGAAGCAGTGCGTGCCAATGGCGCGACCCTGCTGCCGATCGACAGCGAACACAACGCCATCTTCCAGTGCCTGCCGGCCGGCTTCGACCGTGACAAGATCGGTACCGTCATCTCGCGGATCTTGCTGACCGCCTCGGGTGGTCCGTTCCTGCATCGCGCCATCGACACCCTGGAACACGTGACGCCCGAAGAAGCGGTGGCGCATCCGAAGTGGATCATGGGCCGCAAGATCTCGGTCGACTCGGCCACGATGATGAACAAGGGTCTGGAAGTGATCGAAGCCCATTGGCTGTTCGGCGCCAGTGCCGAGCAGATCGAAGTGGTGATCCATCCGCAAAGCGTGATCCACTCGATGGTGTCGTATGCCGACGGCTCGGTGCTGGCGCAGATGGGCAACCCCGACATGCGCACGCCGATCGCGCATGCGCTGGCGTATCCCGAGCGGATCGCTTCCGGCGTGGCACCACTCGACTTGACGAAAATTGGGAATCTCGCTTTCGAGCGACCTGACCTGGCGCGCTTTCCGTGTTTGAAACTGGCGTATGATGCATTGACGGAAGGCAATAGTGCGCCCGCCTTGCTGAATGCGGCCAACGAGGTCGCGGTCGCCGCTTTCCTGGAGGGCCGCATCGGGTTTCGCACCATTGACAGACTGATCGACCGCGTCATGCAACGCCTGCCATCGGCGCCGTTCGACGACATCGCGCAGCTGCTCGAGCAAGATGCGGGTGCACGCGCTATGGCGCGCTCGTTCCTCACCATGGAGAAATGAATGAATCTGCTGCAGACGCTGCTCGCATTCCTGGTCGTGATCGGCATTCTGATCGTGATCCACGAGCTGGGCCATTATTGGGTTGCACGCTGGTGCAACGTCAAGGTGCTGCGCTTTTCGCTCGGCATGGGGAAAGTGGTGTATTCGCGCCGCTTTGGTCCGGACCAGACCGAATGGGCCTTGTCGCTGCTGCCCTTTGGCGGCTACGTCAAGATGCTCGACGCCCGTGACCAGGATCTGAGCGCATTGCCCGCCGGTGACCTGGCGCGGGAATTCACCCGCCAGAGCGTCTGGCGGCGCATGGCGATCGTGGCGGCCGGGCCGATCGCCAACTTCCTGCTTGCCATCGCGGTGTTTGCCGGATTGTTCATGCACGGAATCCCGGAGCCGGTGCCACGCCTGCGCGCCATGCCGGCCGAGGCGGTCGCCTATCAGGCCGGCTTGCGCGGTGGAGAGTTGATTACTGCCGTCAATGGCGAGCCGATCCGGATCTGGTCCGATCTGCGCTGGAAGCTGCTGCAATCCGCCCTGGAACATGCGCCGGTGCGCCTCGATGTACAGCGACCGGATCCGGCCCATCCCGGCGGCCAGTTGCTCGACACCGTGCGTCTGCCGCTCGACAGCATCAGCACCAAGGACATGGAGACCGATTTCCTGCAGAAGCTCGGCCTCGACCTGGCGCGCCCGAAAGCCGTGCTCGGCAAGGTCGTGGCAGATGGCCCGGCCATGAGAGCTGGTCTGAAGGAGGGCGACACCGTCACGGCGATCGACGGCGAGACACTTGTCGATGGCCTGCGTTTTCTGGAGATCATCCGTGCGTCGGGCGGCAAGGCGCTGCAGCTGCATGTGCTGCGCGATGGCCAGGCGCGCGATGTGACGGTGACGCCATTGGCGGTACGCCAGGGCGACCGCAGCGTCGGCCGCATCCAGGTCGAAGTGCCCCTGATGCCGGAAATGACGGTGGCCAGCGACGCACCGCTGGCGGCGATCGCCAAGGGCGCACAAAAGACCTGGGACACCAGCGTGCTGACCTTGAAGATGGTCGGCAAGATGATCGTCGGCGAGGTCTCGCTGAAAAACATCACCGGTCCGATCACGATCGCCGACTATGCCGGGCAGACGGCGCGCATCGGCATGGTCAGTTATTTCAGCTTCATTGCCCTCATCAGCATCAGTCTCGGGGTGATGAATCTGCTACCCATTCCAGTGCTGGATGGTGGTCTTTTGCTGTATTATTCGGTGGAAGTTTTGACCGGAAAACCGGTTCCTGCACGCTTTGGCGACATCGCGCAACGTGCCGGAGTTGGAATTCTGATGACCCTGATGGTCGTGGCAGTTTTCAACGACATCGTGCGGCTCATTTCCTGAGCGATCGGCGCAAGTCCTTGCGGTTTTGTTCGGTGACAACGGGCTGCCGGGTCGTGGCGTGCATGACGCCAGTCCCGTTCGTCGGATCGGCCATGTCCATTGGCTGACAGTGCTTCGACTGCGAAGTCTCTTTACCTAACCGATAGCACATGAAATTACATTCCCAGCGTTTCGCCGTCCCGCTTTTCCCCCGCCGTCTGATCGCTCTTGCTGCCTTTGCCCTGTGCACCGGGCAGGCATTGGGCGTCGAGCCGTTCACCGTCAGGGATATCCGGGTCGAAGGCATCCAGCGAACCGAGGCCGGAACCGTATTCAGCTATCTGCCGGTGCGGGTCGGCGAGACCTTCACCGATGAAAAAGGCGCGGCCGCCATCAAGGCGCTGTATGCAACCGGATTCTTCAAGGACATCCGGATCGAGGCCGACGGCGACGTGCTGGTGGTACTGGTCGAAGAGCGACCGGCGATTGCCGCCGTCGACTTCACCGGCGCCAAGGAATTCGACAAGGATGTGCTGACCAAGGCACTGAAGGAAATCGGGCTCGGCGAGGCGCGCATCTACGACAAGTCGATCGTCGACCGCGCCGAGCAGGAACTGAAGCGTCAGTACCTGTCCAAGGGCCTGTACGGCGTGGCCATCACAACCACCGTCACGCCGATCGAGCGCAACCGGGTCAACATCTCCTTCGCAGTCGACGAAGGCGAAGTGGCCCGCATTCGACAGATCAACATCGTCGGCAACAAGGTGTTCGACGACAAGGAGTTGCGCCGCGCAATTGCACTCACGACGCCCGGCTGGCTCACCTGGTACACGAAATCCGATCAGTATTCGAAGGAGAAGCTGACCGGCGACATCGAGACCCTGAAATCCTATTATCTCAATCGCGGTTATCTGGAGATGCAGGTCGAGTCGACCCAGGTTTCGATCACACCCGACAAGAAAGACATCTACATCACCGTCAACATCAACGAGGGTGAAAAATATACCGTCTCGAACGTCAAGTTGGAGGGCGAGACCTTCGGCCGCCAGGAAGAACTGAAGTCTCTGATGCTGCTGAAGCCAGGCGAGGTCTACAACGGCGCGCTGCTGGCCGAAAGTGTCAAGCGCATCTCCGAGCGGCTCGGCAATTTCGGTTATGCATTCGCGAACGTGAATACCAATCCGGAGTTAAACCGCGAGAAGAAGGAAGTGGCCTTCACGGTCCTGATCGATCCGGGCAAACGGGTCTACATCCGCAAGATCAATGTCGCCGGCAATACCAAGACCCGCGACGAGGTGGTGCGCCGTGAATTCCGGGCCTTCGAAAGCTCGTGGTACGACGGCTCCAAGATCAAGCTGTCACGCGAGCGGGTTGACCGGCTCGGTTATTTCAAGGAAGTCACGCTGGAAACACCGGAAGTGCCGGGCACGACCGACCAGATCGACGTGAACATGGCGGTGGTCGAAAAGCCGACCGGTAACATCTCGGTCGGTGCCGGTTTCTCCAGCAGTGAAAAACTGACGTTGACGGCAGCGATCCAGCAGACCAATGCGTTCGGCAGCGGCGACACGATCGGACTCGAAGTCAACACCAGTCGGCGCAATCGCACCATCGCGTTTTCGGAAGTCAATCCGTATTTCACGGACAACGGCTTGAGCCGCAGCTACGAGCTGTTCATCCGCACCACGCGACCACCACAAATCAATGCCGGCGATTATGTCGTGCGCACCACCGGTGGCAACGTCAAGTTCGGCGTGCCGTTTTCAGAACTCGACACGGTTTTCTTCGGCGTCGGTTTCGAACGCACCAAGGTCGAGACATTCTTGAACCAGCCGGACGAAATCAACAGCCCGCAAATTTATTTGAACTATGTCAAGGCGTTCGGCAATGGCGTCACTGCCACGACGACCTCGTTCCCGTTGACAGCCGCCTGGCAGCGTGACAGCCGCGACAGCGCCCTGACGCCCAACAACGGCCGCTACCAGCGTGCCAATCTCGAATTCGCGCCATTCGGGGACCTTCGGTATTACCGCGCGATTTATCAGCACCAGTACTTCAAGCCGTTCTTCAAGGTTGTCACCCTGGCGCTGAACGGCGAGCTTGATTATGGTCGCGGGCTGGGAAACCGGCCCTATCCGATCTTCAAGAATTTCTATGCCGGCGGCATCGGCTCGGTGCGCGGCTACGACAGCTCGTCGCTCGGCGACGCCCGTGATCCACTCACCGGCGACTCGCTCGGAGGGAGCAAGCGCATCATCCTGAATGCGGAGCTGCAATTTCCGTTTCCGGGCCAGGGCAATGACCGCAGTCTGCGCTGGTTCACCTTTGCCGATGCCGGCAATGTGTTTGCCGAACGGCAGAAAATCCAGGCGAATGACCTGCGTTACTCAGCCGGTATCGGCCTCAGCTGGGTGTCACCGGTGGGCCCATTGAAGCTGAGCTACGGCAAGGCATTGAATCTGAAACCGGGCGATCGACCGCAAACGTTTCAGTTCCAGCTCGGCACTGGTTTCTGATAAGCCAGAGATTGCGGTGGCATAATAGTGCCGGAGTTGGTGCCTTTGAGGTTCTTCATTTGAATTGCGGAGAGTGGCTGTGACGTTTTCATCTCGCTTGACCAACCGACGGGCCGCCTCTGTCGCCCGGATTGCCATCTGTGCTTTCCTGCTCACGAGCGCAGTCCATGCGGCCGCGCAGGAATCGACCAAGATCGGCTTCGTCAATACCGAACGGATTTTGCGAGAAGCGCCGCCGGCAAAAGCGGCGCAAGTCAAGATCGAGCAGGAATTTTCCAAACGCGAGAAAGACCTGCAGGAGATATCGGCACGCATCAAGAGCATGTCCGAAAAGCTCGACAAGGAAGCCACCGTGCTGCCAGAATCGGATCGGCTTCGGCGGCAGCGCGAACTGTCCGACCTGGACAAGGATTTTCAACGCAAGCAGCGTGAATTTCGAGAGGATTTGAACCAGCGCCGCAACGAGGAAGTCGCCAACGTGCTGGAGCGGACCAACAAGGTCATCAAGCAGATCGCCGACGCCGAGAAATTCGACATCATCCTGCAGGATGCCGTCACGGTCAGCCCGCGCATCGACATCACCGACAAGGTGCTGAAGGCGCTGAATAAATAATTCTCCGAGGTCAGCATGAGCACGCGACTGGCGGACTTGGTCGACCGCTTGGGCGGTCAGCTCATCGGCGACGATACGTTGGCGATCGACGGCATTGCGCCGCTTGATTCCGCTGGCGTGAAAGAGCTCAGTTTTTTATCCAACGTTAAACTGCGCGCGCAAGCTGCCCGCTCACAGGCGGCTGCGCTGGTGCTGTCGGCAGCCGATGATGCCGTGATCGGCGCGCAGTTTGCCGGCACCCGGATCGTGGCCGACAATCCATATGCCTACTTTGCCCGCGCGGCGCAATTCTTCGCAGCCCAGGCTGCGCCACCCCGCCTGCAGGGCATCCATCCATGCGCGTCGGTCGATCCTTCCGCACGGGTGGCGGCCAGCGCCTGGATCGGGGCCCATGTCACGGTTGACGGCGAGGCAGTGATCGAGGAGGGCGCGACCATCGAGCCCGGCTGCTTCATCGGCCGCGCAGCGCGCATCGGCGCAGGCACCCATTTGCATGCGAACGTGACCATCGAGTCCGATTGCCATATCGGGAAAAACGGCATCGTCCATGCCGGCGCGGTGATTGGCGCCGATGGTTTCGGGTTTGCCAATGATGGCGGCGCCTGGATCAAGATTCCGCAGACCGGCGGCGTGCGGATTGGCGACGACGTCGAAATCGGCGCCAATACCTGCATCGATCGCGGTGCGATGACGCATACCGTGATCGAGGATGGCGTCAAGCTCGACAACCAGATACAGATCGGGCACAACTGCCACATCGGCGCCCATACCGCCATGGCCGGCTGTGTCGGCGTGGCCGGCAGCGCGCGCATCGGAAAATACTGCACCTTCGGCGGCGCGGCCATGGTGCTCGGACACCTGACCATTGCCGATCACGTGCACGTGTCTTCGGCCAGCATGGTCTCGCGGTCGATCCATGAAGCGGGGCAATACACCGGCTTTTATCCCCTGGCAAAGAATGCCGAATGGGAAAAATCCGCGGCGATAGTTCGCAATCTGTCCGCGATGCGTGAGAAAATCCGCGAACTTGAGAAATCCGTCAAATCGCTGAGCGAAAAAAACAATGAAAAGCCTCGACATCAACCAGATTAAAGAATACCTCCCGCATCGCTATCCGTTGCTGCTGGTTGATCGGGTGCTTGATTGGGAATCAGGGAAATCGATCACGGCGATCAAGAACGTCACCATCAACGAAGAATTCTTCAACGGGCATTTCCCGCACAAGCCGGTCATGCCGGGCGTGCTGATGATCGAGGCGCTGGCGCAGACGGCCGCTTTGCTGTCATTCCTGACGATCGGCGTCAAACCCGATGACAACAGCGTCGTTTATTTCGTCGGCATCGACGGCGCACGCTTCAAGCGCCCGGTCGAACCGGGCGACCAATTGAAGATGGTGGTCGAAATCCTGCGCAATGCGCGCGGTATCTGGAAATACAAGGCGGTGGCCAGCGTCGACGGGCAGCTTGCCGTCGAAGCCGAACTGATGTGCACGATGCGCAGCGCAATCGACGCCAGCCAGCCTGCCTGATCCGGCGGCTGTCGACATGAACCTGATCCACGCCACCGCCCTGGTCGACCCGCAGGCCGAAATCGACGCTTCGGTCCGGATCGGCCCCTATTGCGTGATCGGTCCGGACGTGCGGATCGGCGCCGGCACCGTATTGGACAGCCACGTCGTCATCGACGGCCGCACGACCATCGGCTGCGACAATCACGTGCATGCCTTCTCGGTCGTCGGTGGTGCGCCGCAGGACAAGAAGTATGCCGGTGAGCCGACCCGCCTGGAGATCGGCGCCCGCAACACGATCCGGGAATACTGCACCTTCAGCCTGGGCACCGCGCAGGACGAGGGCGTGACCCGGGTGGGCGACGACAACTGGATCATGGCATATGTGCATGTTGCCCATGACTGCCAGGTCGGCAACCAGACCATCTTCGCCAACAATGCGACGCTGGCCGGTCATGTGCAGGTCGGCGATTGGGCGATCCTGGGTGGTTTTACGGCGGTCCATCAATTCTGCAAGATCGGTGCGCATGCAATGCTGGGGATGAATACCAGCCTGTCGCAGGACGTGCCGCCGTTCATGCTGGTGTCCGGCCATCCGGCGACACCCTTCGGCATCAACATCGAGGGCCTGAAACGACGCGGATTCTCGCGCGAGCAGATCGGCGCCCTGCGTGCTGCGTACAAGACGCTCTACAAGACTGGCCTGACACTCGAGGAAGCCAGGACCGCGCTGGCGGAGCAGGCGCAGGCGGCACCGGCGGACAGCGCTGTGCACCTTTTGGCACTGCGCGACTTCCTGGCGCACACCACGCGTGGCATCATCCGCTGACGTGACGGTCGCCATGGTCGCCGGCGAAATGTCGGGCGACCTGCTGGCAGGCCGGCTGTTGTCAGGATTGCGACCTCTGCTGCCGGCAGCGCGGATGCATGGCATCGGCGGGCCGTGCATGCAGGCCTTCGGTTTCCAGAGCGACCATCCGATGGAAAAACTGGCCGTGCGCGGCCTGTTCGAAGTACTGACCCACTACCGCGAGATCAAGGCGATCCAGGACCGCCTGAAGGCGCAGCTCCTGCAGGAGCGGCCATCGGTGTTCATCGGCGTCGATGCGCCGGACTTCAACCTGTCGCTGGAAACCACGCTGAAAGAGGCCGGAATTCCGACCATGCATTTCATCGGTCCGTCGATCTGGGCCTGGCGTGGCGGGCGCATCAGGAAAATCGCGCGGGCGGTGTCGCACATGCTGGTGGTGTTTCCGTTCGAAGAGCAGATCTATCGGGCGGCCGGCATCGGCGTGACATATGTCGGCCATCCGCTCGCGGAGGTGATCCCGATGCAGTCGGATGCAGCCGCCGCGCGGGCGGGACTTGGCTTGCCGACATCCGTGTCAACGCCGGTGCTGGCGGTGCTTCCCGGCAGCCGCATGTCGGAACTGAAATACAACGCCGTGCCATTCGTGGCTGCTGCCAGGATCTTGTTGCAACGCGAACCGTCGCTAAGGATCGTGGTGCCGATGGCCGGCACTGCGCAGGCGCAGTATTTTCAGCAGTTGCTGCGCGACGCATCGCTGCAGGATGTGCCACTGCAGATTTTGCAAGGCGGCTCACACGCAGCGATGGCGGCCGCTGATGCGGTGCTGGTCGCGTCCGGCACGGCATCACTGGAAGTGGCGCTGTTCAAGAAGCCGATGGTGATCGCCTACAAGATGCTGCCGGCTTCCTGGGCGGTGCTGCGCCATCTCGGATATCAACCTTGGATCGGCTTGCCAAACATCCTGGCGCGTGAATTCCTGGTGCCGGAGCTGTTGCAGCAGGCGGCCACGCCGCAGGCGCTCGCCGATGCGGTATCGTTCCAACTGCATGATGCGACGAACCGCAGCTCCTTGACGGCGCGCTTCACCGACATGCACCACGCTCTGCTGCGCGACACGGCAGCTGAAAGCGCGCGGGCAGTGATGACGTTGATTGACCGCGCCGCGCAGCGCTAGGTGTTTCGCCGCCGACCGCATGATTCCCGCACCACAGGCGACGACGTTGAACCAGCCGGAGTCGGCCGGACAAGCCGATGAACAGTATTGCAACCGGGCGAATGCCTAATGAAACCATCAACCAAGAAGCCTGCCCGAGCCGATCGCCTGCAGCCGCCATTGCCACTGTTCGACCGTAGCCTCGAAATCGTCTGCGGTGTCGACGAAGCCGGCCGTGGACCACTGGCAGGGCCGGTATTCGCTGCAGCCGTCATTCTGAATCCAGAACGGCCGATCGACGGCTTGCGCGACTCCAAAAAACTCACTGCATCGCGGCGCGAGGCGTTGGCACTGGAAATCCGGGAGCATGCGCTGTCATGGGCAGTGGCAGCATGCACCGAGGCCGAGATCGACAGCCTGAATATCCTGCATGCATCGATGCTGGCCATGCGCCGTGCCATTGACGGCCTGCATCGACGGCCAACGCTTGCCCTGATCGACGGCAACCGTTGCCCCGTGATCGCATTGCGCTGCGATGCCATCGTCCGGGGTGACGACCGCGTGGCAGAGATTTCAGCCGCCTCGATCCTGGCCAAGACAGCGCGTGATGCCGCATTGCGCGTGCTGCACGATCAGTATCCGCAGTATGCCTTCGACCAGCACAAGGGTTATCCAACGGCGCTGCACCTGGCGCGCTTGCGCCTGCACGGCGTCTCGCCGGTGCACCGCCGCACGTATGCGCCGGTGCGCAGCCTGATCGATGAGCTCGCTGCTTTTGCCGCGCGTCCGTCTGCATGAGCATCAAGGCGATCACCTCGCGCGACAATCCGCGATTCAAGGAGCTGCGCCAGCTGGCCGACAGCTCCCAGGCGCGCCGTCGCGCCGGCCGCACGTTGCTGGATGGGGTGCACCTGTGCGCCACCTATCTGCAGCAGGTGGGCATGCCGCGCAGCTGCCTCATCGGCGAGTCGGCACGCGCGCATCCGGAAGCTGCTGCCATTCTGGCGCAGTGCGACGCAGGGCCGGCAACTTGCCTGGTGCTGCCGGATCAGCTGTTCGGTGCCTTGAGCCAGGTCGAGCACGGCGTCGATCTGCTGTTCGAAATCGATACGCCAGCCGCGACCGCGGCGCCACCGCTGCAACAATCGGCAGTTCTGCTCGACAACCTGCAGGATCCCGGCAATCTGGGTTCGATCCTGCGCAGCGCCGCGGCCGCCGGCATTGAAACCGTCTATTGCAGCTCCGGCACTGCCTTTGCCTGGTCGCCGAAAGTCTTGCGCGCCGGGATGGGTGCGCATTTTCTGCTGCGGATTGCGGAAAACGTCGATCTCGCCGGCCTGATCAAAGCGGCGCACGTACCAGTCGTGGCAACCAGCTCCCACGCAACCGCGACGTTGTATGCGCTGGACCTGCGGACGCCCGTGGCCTGGCTGTTCGGCCACGAAGGGCAGGGCGTTTCGGCTGAATTGCTGGGCCTGGCAAGTCACCGGGTTGGCATACCGCAGCCGGGCGCGGTCGAGTCGCTGAACGTGGCAGCAAGCGCAGCGGTGTGTTTTTTCGAACAGGTGCGCCAGCGGGTGCAGCGCTAACCGCGATTTGCAACCAGCAATGATTGGTGGTCCACGCCGAGCCCTGGACTGAAGAGAAGCCTTTCGATCCGGTCTCGTTTCACGCCAGTTACATCTCAGTAAAACTTCTTCTCGATCTTGATCTCTTCGAGAATCGTGGCCGAAATTTCCTCGATTGATTTGGTCGTCGACGACATCCACCGAATGCCCTCGCGCCGCATCATCGCTTCGGCCTCGTTGATTTCATAGCGGCAGTTTTCGAGGGCGGCATATTTGCTGCCCGGCCGGCGTTCGTTGCGGATCTGCGACAGGCGCTCCGGCGTGATCGTCAGGCCGAACATCTTCTGCTTGAAGTTGTTCAGGCCGCTGGGCAGTTTGCCGCGCTCGAAGTCATCGGGAATCAACGGATAATTCGCTGCCTTGATTCCGTACTGCATCGCCAGATAAAGACTGGTCGGCGTCTTGCCGGAGCGCGACACGCCGACCAGGATGACGTCGGCGCCGTCGAGATTTTTGTTGGTCTGGCCGTCGTCATGCGCCAGCGAAAAATTGATGGCCTCGATCCGATTGCGGTATTCCTCCGAATCCGTGATGTTGTGATTGCGTCCGATCGTGTGGGTCGACTTGACTTCCAGTTCCTGCTCCAGCGGATCGACGAAGGTCTTGATCAGGTCGAGATGCATGCCGTTGGCCCGGCGCACCAGGTCCGACAATTCGGCTTTCACCAGCGTCGAAAACACGATCGGGCGTTTGCCTTCCACGGCAAAGGCATCGTTGATCCGCCGCGCGGCTTCATGTGCCTTGTCCAGCGTATCGACGAAGGGCAGGCGGATTTGGCGAAAGCGCAGTTCAAACTGGCTGAGCACGGAATGACCGAAGGTCTCGGCCGTGATGCCGGTGCCATCGGAGACGAAAAACACGGTTCGCACGCTCTGGCCGAGAGTGCCGAGCACGGGGGTTGCACCAGCGACGGGAAGGAGGTCGGACATGGGTGGAGGAATTCCTGAAGTTGCTAAAAAAGTCTGCTCCGGTGGCGTTGATTCCCGGTTGCAGCCTGTAAAATGAGCACCGATCCAGCGATGGCGCCATTGCCTAGAATAACAAAAATGCAGGCTTGCCGACGCGCCGCTCACCAGTTTCTCATCATCAAAGTGGAGTAGTCATGACCAACACAGTGCAAGCCGGAAACGGCGCGCAGGCCACCTACGTGGCTTCCCTCGCGACTTTGCGCATGACCGATGTCGATTCGGTCGGTGGCAAGAATTCATCGTTGGGAGAAATGATCAGCCAGTTGTCGAGCGCCGGCGTGCGCGTGCCGGGTGGGTTCGCCACCACCGCGCAGGCGTTTCGCGACTTCTTGGAAAGCAGCATCGACGGCGGGCCGTCGCTGGCCAGCCGTATTGCAGACCGGCTGGTGGCGCTCAACATCGACGACGTCCGGTCGCTGGCACAGGCCGGCGCCGAGATCCGTCAGTGGATCGTCGAGACGCCATTCCAGCCGCGCCTGGAAACGGAAATCCGGTCGTCCTATGAACGCCTGGTTGCCGAGTCGAGCGCGGAAATGTCGTTTGCCGTGCGTTCCTCCGCCACGGCTGAGGACTTGCCCGATGCATCATTCGCGGGGCAACAGGAAACTTTCCTGAATGTGGTCGGCATCGACAACATCCTTGAAGCGATGAAGCATGTGTTCGCATCGCTCTACAACGATCGCGCGATTTCCTATCGCGTCCACAAGGGTTTCACGCATGCGGAAGTCGCGTTGTCGGCGGGCGTGCAGCGCATGGTCCGCTCGGACCTGGGCGCAGCCGGCGTGATGTTTACGCTCGATACGGAATCCGGTTTTACCGATGTCGTCTTCATTACCTCCAGCTACGGTCTGGGCGAGACGGTGGTGCAGGGCGCCGTCAATCCCGATGAATTCTATGTCCACAAGCCGATGCTGGAGCAGGGCAAGCTGCCGATCATCCGGCGCAACATCGGCTCCAAGCTCATCAAGATGGAATTTACCGGCGAGACCAAGGCCGGCCGCTCGGTGCGCACCGTCGATGTGCCGGTGGAGATGCGCAACCGATATTCGCTGGACGACGCCGAGATCGTCGAACTATCGAAATATGCCGTCATCATCGAAAAGCATTACGGCCGGCCGATGGACGTCGAATGGGGCAAGGATGGCCGCGACGGCAAGCTCTACATCCTGCAGGCGCGTCCGGAGACGGTCAAGTCGCAACAAAAATCGACCGATGCGCAGCAGCGCTTCAAGCTCAAGGGCACCAGCACGGTGCTGACCACCGGCCGGGCGATCGGCCAGAAAATCGGCGCCGGCCCGGTGCGGGTCATCACGGACCCGGCCGACATGGAACGCGTGCAGCCGGGCGACGTGCTGGTGGCCGACATGACCGACCCGAACTGGGAGCCGGTCATGAAGCGTGCGGCAGCCATCGTCACCAATCGCGGTGGCCGCACCTGCCATGCGGCGATCATCGCCCGCGAACTCGGCGTGCCGGCTGTCGTCGGTTGCGGCAACGCCACCGATATCCTCAAGGACGGCACGCTGGTCACGGTGTCGTGCGCCGAAGGTGACGAAGGCAAGATCTACGATGGCTTGCTGGCCACCGAAATCACTGAAGTGGCACGCGGCGAATTACCCGAGCTACCGTTGAAGATCACGATGAACATCGGTAATCCGCAACTGGCCTTTGATTTCCAGTCGATCCCGAATGGCGGCGTTGGCCTGGCGCGGCTGGAATTCATCATCAACAACAACATCGGCGTCCATCCGAAAGCGATCCTGGAATATCCGAACATCGATGCCGACCTGAAGAAGGCGGTCGAGTCGGTGGCGCGTGGTCATGCATCGCCGAAGGCGTTTTATGTCGACAAGCTGGCCGAAGGCATCGCCACCATTGCCGCGGCGTTCTGGCCGAAACCGGTGATCGTGCGGCTGTCGGACTTCAAGTCGAATGAATACAAGAAGCTCATCGGCGGCTCGCGTTACGAGCCGGATGAAGAAAATCCGATGCTCGGTTTCCGTGGTGCGGCGCGCTACCTCGCTGCCGATTTTGCGGGTGCGTTCGAGATGGAATGCCTGGCGATGAAACGGGTGCGCAACGACATGGGCCTGACCAACGTCGAGATCATGGTGCCATTCGTGCGCACGCTTGGCCAGGCGCAAAAAGTCATCGACCTGCTGGCCAAGAACGGACTGCAACGCGGCAAGGATGGCCTGCGCCTGATCATGATGTGCGAAGTGCCATCAAACGCGATTCTGGCCGAGGAATTCCTGGAGATGTTCGATGGCTTCTCGATCGGATCGAACGACTTGACGCAGCTCACGCTTGGCCTGGACCGGGATTCCGGCATGGAACTGCTGGCAGCCGATTTCGACGAACGCGATCCGGCGGTGCTGTGGGGCCTGTCACGTGCGATCAACGCCTGCAAGAAGGCTGGAAAATATGTCGGTATTTGTGGCCAGGGGCCATCGGATCATCCGGATTTCGCGCTTTGGCTGATGAATCAAGGCATCGGATCGCTGTCGCTCAATCCTGATTCGGTGATCGATACCTGGACCCAGCTCGCGGCAAGCGCAAAAAGTCAGGGCATGTAAGGACGGGTCGGCAATTGTGTCGGGTTGCGCTTGCATGCGTGAATTCTTGCGTGGCGTGCGCAGCCGGCTGGAAATACGTTGTCGTGACAACACAAATGCCGTTGAAAACTTTTGAGAGAAAGAAATTCTGGGCTACACTTCCGTTCAGTTGCACCGAATAAGAAGTGTAAATATCAGCAGTGGATGTTTGAACCCTCGTCGCCGAAAGGCAACGGGGGTTTTTGTTTTTGACGCATAATCAGCCGCACCTGGTGATCGAGGCCGGGCTGGCGAGTCTGAAAGGAGCGGGGCGCGATGGCTTACTGGATGGGTTGGTTGATCCTGGCAGGCGTACTGGTCATCCTGGAACTGTTTTCCGGGACGTTCTATCTCTTGATGCTGGCCATCGGGCTCGTGGCTGGCGCCGCAGCGGCATTGGCCGGTGCAGGTCTGGAGTGGCAAATCATCCTGGCGGCCATCGTCGGCATTGCCGCCACCGTGTTCCTGCATCGCAGTCGTTTTGGCTGGCAGGCCCGGCGGGACACGCAGGACGATCCGAATGTCAATCTCGACATCGGCCAGAGCGTCGATGTCGACGCATGGCTGCCGGAACGGGCGCCGGGCGCATCACCGATCGCCCGCGTCCTCTATCGCGGCGCGCCTTGGGACGTGGAATTTCGCCCCATGCAAGCCGATGCCGGTGCGATCACTGCGGCGCAGGCGGCGTCGCGTCCCCTGCCCGGGCGGTATCGCATCGTGGCAATTCATGGCAGTCGCCTGATTGTCGTCGCCGGCGGCTGAGATTTCCGGCGCGTGGCGAACCAGGGAAATATCGCCAAGCGCTCCTGTGTTTTCACTCTATCTCGTGCGGCAACTCTTTTACTCGCAACATCTTCCCCGCATCAACCATCAGCGCTATTTCAGGAGTCACCATGGCAACCGGTTTCGGCAGCGTCGCACTGATCATCTTCATCCTCGCCATCGTTTTCATGTTCAAGACGATCAACGTGGTGCCGCAGCAGCATGCCTGGGTGGTCGAGCGCCTCGGCAAATATCATGCGACGCTTGGCCCCGGATTGAACATCGTGGTGCCGTTCATCGATCGCATCGCCTACAAACACATCCTGAAAGAGATTCCGCTCGACGTGCCGCCGCAGGTTTGCATCACCCGTGACAACACCCAGCTGCAGGTCGATGGCATTCTTTACTTCCAAGTCACCGATCCGATGCGCGCCTCCTACGGCTCCTCGAACTACATCGCCGCCATCACCCAGCTTGCCCAGACCACGCTGCGCTCCGTGATCGGCAAGATGGAACTCGACAAGACCTTCGAGGAACGCGATCACATCAACACCACCATCGTCAATGCGATCGATGAATCGGCTGCCAACTGGGGCGTCAAGGTGCTGCGCTACGAAATCAAGGATCTGACGCCGCCGAAGGAGATCCTGCATGCGATGCAGGCGCAGATCACGGCCGAGCGGGAAAAGCGCGCCTTGATCGCTGCCTCCGAAGGCCGCAAGCAGGAGCAGATCAACATCGCCACCGGCGAACGCGAAGCATCGATCGCAAAATCCGAAGGCGAGATGCAGGCATCGATCAATCGGGCGCAAGGGCAGGCGGCGGCAATCCTGGCGATTGCCGAAGCCAGCGCCGAAGCGATCCGCAAGACCGCATCCGCCATTCGCGAGCCGGGTGGTGCGGATGCAGTCAACCTGAAGGTGGCGGAACAGTACGTCAATGCTTTCGCCCAATTGGCCCGGACCAACAACGCGATCATCGTGCCGGCGAATCTGGGCGATGTCGGCGGTCTGATCGCCAGTGCGATGCAGATCGTGAAGTCGCAGAACCGCTGATCGCGTCGGGTTGCACCGCGGTGCAACCCGGTGCATTTGCGGCCGGCTCTGCCACCGTCGTTTCGCCCGCGTTACCACGCTGCCGGGTCGCGGCCCATCGCAGCACGCCGTCAGTGCGCTCGCTGCTAGCGCCGATGCTGTTTCATGGCGGCAGCTGCCTCGCGCTTGCCGTCGCGCTCGCGTTCGGTGGCGCGCTTGTCGTGCTGCTTCTTGCCTTTGGCCAAGCCGATCTCGCACTTGACCCGGCCTTTCAGAAAATGCAGATTCAGCGGCACCAGCGTGTAGCCGGAGCGATCGACCTTGCCGATCAGGCGTTTGATTTCCTCGGAATGCAGCAGCAACTTGCGGGTGCGCACATTCTGCGGATGCACATGCGACGAGGCCGACAGCAGCGGGCTGATATGGGCGCCGAACAGGAAGATCTCGCCATTGGTGACGATGACGTAAGCCTCCTTGATCTGCGCCCGGCCGGCGCGGATGGCCTTGACTTCCCAGCCTTCGAGCATGATTCCGGCTTCATAGCGTTCTTCAATGAAGTATTCATGGAAGGCCTTGCGATTGTCGACGATGGTCATGGATTGCGGAATCTTTTCGGAATGGATGCGGCCGAGACTGCCGCCAGACAGCATCGCCGGGCGCGGCAATCAATCTGCCGACGCACGATGCGCTGCCGCTGTTCGCTGGTAGCTGGCATCGCTGCCCGGCGCCCTCGGTTAGAATTGCGGTTGGCGGATTCTATCAAACGGTGTGTAATCGATGGCTGCAGTGCATAAATCGGTATTGCTCGGCTACAGCGCGCAGCAAATGTTCGCGTTGGTCGAGAAGGTCGAGGACTATCCGAAATTCTTGCCTTGGTGCGGTGGCGTCCAGGTGCGCGAGCGTCAGGGCGACCGGTTGGTGGCCACGTTGCAGATCAATTATCACGGCGTGCGACAAAGCTTCACCACCGAGAATGTCAATACCGTTCCGACCTCGATGCAGATGAAGCTGGTCGACGGGCCTTTCAAGTCGCTTGACGGCACCTGGACTTTCAAGCCATTGCGCGCGGATGCCTGCAAGATCGATTTCGACCTAAGGTATGAATTTTCCAGCCGCCTGCTCGAGCAGTTGATCGGGCCGGTGTTTTCCATCATCGCCAACAGTTTCGTCGATTCTTTCTGCAAGCGTGCCGACATCGTCTATGGCGCGCAGACAATGGCCCGGCCACATGATTGAACAGGACGAGATCGACGTGGTGGTCTGTTTTGCGCCACCGCCGCCGGCCGCGCCGTTGATGCTGCCGGTGCGGGTGGCGACGGGGACGACGCTGGATCAGGCAGTGGCGGCCAGCGGGCTTGCAGGAGTCTTGCGTGGCGGGTTGCCGGCCGGGTGCCGCACCGGTATCTGGGGCAAGCTCAAGGCAGGTGACACGCGCCTGCGCCAGGCGGACCAGATCGAGCTGTATCGCCCGCTCCAGGCTGACCCCAAGGAGTCGCGCCGGCGCCGGGCAAAGGAAAGCCCGCGCTAGACCTGCTTACTTGCAGCCGTCGAGCGCGCGGCGGCTTTCACCGATTTCCTGCGCCCGTTTTTCATCTGTCATGAAGCTGCGTTCACCATTCTTGTCGAGACTGGCAACACGCTCGCCGGACTGCAAGGAACGCGCATAGTTTTGTGCCTTCTCGCAGTTGCGCGCTTTTGCGGCGGCAGCCTTTGCTTCTTCCGCCGCTTTCTGTTCTTTTTCCGCCAAGTCGCTCTTGCGCTTGATGTAATCGGCATTTTTTTCTGCCGTTGTCGCAGGTGCCTTCGCCGCCCCCGATTTATCAGACACCGCACCGGCATCGGTGATCGAAGCCGCGCTGGCGCCGGTATCGGCTGCCGACACCGCTGCAGGCGCGTCGCGCGCCATCAGGCCCGGACTTTTCAAAATCTTGTTTTTCGGCACCGATGCCGGCGGCGGTTGATCCGAATATTGCCGCACGCCTTTTGCGTCTATCCATGCGAACTGCGCAAAAGCCGCCCCTGCAGTGACATGCAGAACGACGATCAAGACAGCCTGGCTAACGAAACTGAGTCGCATGATGAGCTTTCATGACGCGCAAATAGTGCGCCTTTGCAAGATATTCGATTTCGCCATGCGACACCGTATCTGTCAATGACCTTCGCCGTATTTTGTTCGGTAATAGTTGGGTGTGTGCACGGGAAGATACGATTTTTGGACTTTTCTGTATAATTCGATTTTGCGCCGACAGGATTTGCCATGCGTCTACTTCAGAAAGCACTCACGTTCGACGACGTGCTGCTCATCCCCGCGTACTCCAACATCCTCCCAAAAGACACGTCACTCGATACGATGCTGACGCGCAATATTTCGCTCAAGATTCCGCTGTTGTCCGCGGCCATGGACACTGTCACCGAAGCCCGTCTTGCCATTGCTATTGCGCAAGAGGGCGGGATCGGCATCATTCATAAAAACCTGACGCCGAAGGAACAGGCGCGCGAGGTTGCCAAGGTCAAGCGTTTCGAATCCGGCGTAGTGCGCGATCCGATCACGATTCCGCCGACCATGACGATTCGTGAAGTGATTGCATTGTCACAGCAGCATGGCATCAGCGGTTTTCCGGTGGTTGAAGGACGCCAGCTGGTCGGCATCATCACCAATCGGGATCTGCGCTTCGAGGAAGATCTGGCCGCGACCGTGCGTTCGAAGATGACGCCGCGTGAGCGGCTGGTATTCGTGAAGGATGGCGCGGACCTGAGCGAAGCCAAGCGGCTGATGAACAAGCATCGCCTGGAACGGGTGATGGTGGTCGACGATGCCTTTGAATTGCGCGGTCTGATCACGGTCAAGGATATCCAGAAGGCGACGGAGCATCCTTTCGCCTCGAAGGATGTGCAAGGCAAGTTGCGCGTCGGCGCGGCCGTCGGTGTCGGTGCCGACAATGACGAACGGATCGAATTGCTGGTCGCCGCCGGCGTGGACGTGATCGTGGTCGATACCGCGCATGGTCACTCGCAAGGCGTGCTGGACCGCGTCAGATGGGTCAAGCGGCATTATCCGCAGGTCGACGTCATCGGCGGCAACATCGCCACTGCAGCGGCAGCCAAGGCGCTGGCCGACCATGGCGCCGATGGCGTGAAGGTTGGCATCGGCCCGGGGTCGATCTGCACCACCAGGATCGTGGCCGGGGTCGGCGTGCCGCAGATCACGGCGATCTCGAACGTTGCCGAAGCCTTGAAAGGCTCCGGCATTCCGTGCATCGCCGATGGCGGCATCCGCTTTTCGGGCGATATCTCGAAGGCGCTGGCAGCAGGTGCTTCCAGCGTCATGATGGGCAGCATGTTTGCAGGCACCGACGAAGCGCCGGGAGAAGTAATCCTGTTCCAGGGGCGCAGCTACAAGTCGTATCGCGGCATGGGCAGCCTGGGTGCGATGGCCGACGGATCGGCCGACCGGTATTTCCAGGATTCGGCAAACAATGTCGAGAAATTCGTTCCGGAAGGGATCGAAGGCCGGGTGGCATACAAGGGCAGCGTGCTGGCGATCCTGTATCAGCTGGTCGGAGGCATCCGGCAATCGATGGGCTACTGCGGTTGCGAAAGCATTGACGCATTGCGTGAACGGGCCGAATTCGTCGAGATCACGTCGGCAGGCATGCGTGAATCCCATGTGCACGATGTCCAGATCACGAAAGAGGCGCCGAACTACCGGGCCGAGTAAGCCGCTCCCACAGGCCGATCGCGAATCGGCCTTTTTTTATCAGGCCGGACCACTGCGCCAGATCGGCAAGCAGGAACGGCATGGCGGCATGGCAAGTCAAACCATCCGGTCTTTTTTTCTGTTTCAACCATTCTTCGTTTCCATGACAACGCACGCAAAAATACTGATTCTCGATTTCGGTTCCCAGGTCACCCAGTTGATTGCCCGGCGGGTGCGTGACGCCGGCGTGTTCTCGGAAGTGTTTCCGTATGACGTGAGCGACGCGTTCGTGCGCGACTACGGCGCGGCCGGCATTATCCTCTCCGGTGGCCCGAGTTCGGTGGTCGAGGGCGATACCCCGCGAGCGCCGCAAGCCGTGTTCGAACTCGGCGTGCCGGTGCTGGGCATCTGCTATGGCATGCAGACGATGGCGGCGCAGTTGGGCGGGGTGGTCGAGAACGGCGCCGTGCGGGAGTTCGGGTATGCCGAAGTGCGTGCCCGCGGCCACAGCGCGCTGTTGGACGGCATCGCCGACACCACCACCGACGTAGGCCACGGCATGCTGCAAGTGTGGATGAGCCATGGCGACAAGGTGGTCGACATGCCGCCAGGCTTCAAGCTGATCGGTTCGAGCAGCAGCTGCGCGATTGCCGGCATGGCCGATGAGGCACGCCGGCTGTATGCGCTGCAGTTCCATCCCGAAGTCAATCACACGATCCAGGGCGCGGCCATCATCGGGCGTTTCGTGCACCAGATCTGCGGCTGCAAATCCGACTGGAACATGCGCGACTATATCGGCGAAGCAGTCGACAACATCCGCGCGCAGGTTGGCACCGACCACGTGATCCTCGGGTTGTCGGGCGGCGTCGACAGCAGCGTGGCGGCGGCACTGATCCATCGCGCCATCGGCGACCAGCTCACCTGCGTCTTCGTCGATCACGGCCTGCTGCGCCTGGAAGAAGGCGACATCGTGATGCGCATGTTTGCCGACAATCTGGGCGTGAAAGTGATCCGGGTCGATGCAGTCGATCAGTTCATGGGCCACTTGAAAGGCGTGACCGATCCGGAGGCCAAGCGCAAGATCATCGGCCGCGAATTCGTCGAAGTGTTCCAGGCCGAGTCGGTAAAATTGACCGATGCGAAATGGCTGGCGCAGGGCACCATCTATCCGGACGTGATCGAAAGCGCCGGCAAGGGCAAGAAGGGTGCGCACACGATCAAGAGTCATCACAACGTCGGCGGCTTGCCGGAGACGATGAACCTGAAGCTGCTCGAACCGCTGCGTGAATTGTTCAAGGACGAGGTGCGGGCCCTGGGTGTGGCGCTCGGTCTGCCGCACGACATGGTGTATCGCCACCCGTTTCCCGGTCCTGGCCTGGGCGTGCGTATCCTTGGCGAAGTCAGGAAAGATTTTGCCGACATGCTGCGCCGGGCCGACGCAATCTTCATCGAGGAATTGCGCAACACGCCGGTGGATGGCGCCCTGGGCCCCGGCGAAGGCGGCGGGCAGAAGACACCGCACAAGAACTGGTACGAGGCGACCAGCCAGGCCTTCGCCGTCTTCATTCCCGTCAAGTCGGTGGGGGTGATGGGCGATGGCCGTACTTATGAATACGTGGTAGCGCTGCGTGCAGTCCAGACGCTCGACTTCATGACGGCGCATTGGGCGCATCTGCCATACACGTTGCTGGGGCGGGTGTCGAACCGGATCATCAATGAAGTGCGTGGCATCAATCGCGTGGTGTACGACATCTCCGGCAAGCCGCCGGCGACGATCGAGTGGGAGTGAGGCAGGACCGTGACCTACAGCATCAAGGAAGTCTTCTATACATTGCAGGGCGAGGGCGCGCGCGCCGGGCGGCCGGCGGTGTTCTGCCGTTTTTCAGGATGCAATCTCTGGAGCGGACGTGAAGCCGATCGCAGTACCGCGATCTGCCGCTTTTGTGACACGGATTTCGTCGGCACCGATGGCGACCGCGGCGGAAAATATGCAGATGCAGCCTCGCTGGCGACGTTGATCGACAGCCTCTGGCCAGCAAGCCATGCAGCCAGCAAATATGTCGTCTTCACCGGCGGCGAGCCGTTGTTGCAACTCGATGCCGCGCTGATCGAGGCCATGCACGCACGTGGCTTCGAGATCGCGATCGAGACCAATGGCACGCTGCCGGTGCCGGCCGGTGTCGACTGGATCTGCGTCAGCCCGAAGGTCGGTGCGGGCCTGGTGGTGGAAAGCGGCAGCGAGCTGAAGGTGGTGATTCCCCAGCAGGGGCAATCGCTGGCCGACTATCAGCATCTCGATTTCACCCATTTTTACGTCCAACCGATGGACAGTCCTGCGGTCGAGGCAAACACGCAGTTGGCAATCGATGTGTGTCGCCGTAACCCGCAATGGAAACTGAGCCTGCAAACCCACAAGCTGCTGCGCATACCCTGATGCTGACGATTACCCGCAAACTCGAATTCGATTCCGGTCACCGGATTCCGGACCACAACAGCCAGTGCCGCAACCTGCACGGCCATCGCTACACGATCCTGATCACGCTGACCGGGGCGATGGTGGAGCAGGATGGCGCTTCCGACAACGGCATGATCATGGATTTTTCCGACATCAAGGCGCTGGCAAACACGCACCTGGTCTCGCTCTGGGACCATGCGTTCCTGGTGTATGAACACGACACGCCGGTGCGGGCTTTTCTCGACAGCCTGCCGCAACACAAGACGGTCGTGCTTGACCGCGTGCCGACGGTCGAGAATCTGGCGCAGGCGGCGTTCGACATCCTGTGCCCGGTGTATGAACAAAGTTTCGGGCGCGCGCTGGCGTTGACCAGGCTGACGCTGTACGAAACGCCGAACTGCTGGGCCGAGATCACCGCATGACTAACGACGCCGACAATGCCACTTCAGATACCGCGTCGCTTTCGGTTTCGCTGCTCACCGGATCGTTGTCGCTGGAATCGGCACGCGATGCCATTTACATGCGTCAGGCGCTCGACCAGGCCCACAATGCCTGGGCACTGGGCGAGGTGCCGGTAGGCGCGCTTGTCGTGCGCGACGGTCAGGTGATTGCCACCGGCTTCAATCAGCCGATCGGCACCCATGACCCGACCGCGCATGCCGAGATCATGGCGTTGCGGGCGGCGGCGTCGATCCTCGGCAATTACCGGCTGCCGGGCTGCACGCTCTACGTCACCCTCGAACCCTGCGCCATGTGTGCCGGCGCGCTGATGCACGCCCGCATGACGCGGGTCGTCTACGGCGCGCGCGAACCGAAGACCGGCGCCTGTGGCTCGGTGGTCGACCTGTTCGCGCTGGCGCAGCTGAACCACCAGACGCAGATCAGCGGCGGGGTGCTGGCAGACGACTGCAGCGCGATGCTGAAGGATTTTTTTGCAGAACGGCGGGCGCGCCTGCAGCAGGCTGCGCGCGCCGATGGAGCGTCCGCTTGAGCACCGTGGTGCTGCCCGCTGCAGCACGACGGCCGCTGGTCGGCATCGTCGGCCCGAGCGGGTATGCGCCGCCGGAGGTGAATCTGGCGCTGGCGCAATCGCGTCTTGCCGCGCTGGGTTTCGGTGTGCGGGATTTCACGCCGCCGCAAGGTGCCTGGCAGCGTTTCGCGGCCGATGACGCGGCCCGCTGCGCCAGTCTGCATGCGGCCGCGCGTGATCCGGACATCGATGTGGTGCTTGCCCTGCGGGGTGGCTATGGTGCCTCGCGCTTGCTCGACATGCTGGATTTTCAGATGCTTGCGGAATCCGGCAAGTGTTTTGTCGGTCACAGTGATTTCACGGCGATCCAGATGGGTCTTCTGGCCCACGGCGGCGCCAGTTTTGCCGGACCGATGCTGTGCAGTGACTTTGCGCGGGAGTCCGTCAGCGACTACACCATGTCGGAATTCGTCGCCTGTCTGCGTGGACCGCAACATGTGGTCAGCTTCACGGAAACCGGCAGTGACGCCGAAGCAGGCACTGCCATCGACGCCACCGGCATGCTCTGGGGTGGCAATCTGGCGATGCTGGCGCACCTGGTCGGTACGCCCTGGATGCCGGTCATTGACGGCGGCATCCTGTTCATCGAAGACATCAACGAGCATCCATTTCGCATCGAACGCATGCTGCTGCAATTGCTTCACGCGGGGATCATCGGTCGCCAGGCGGCGCTGGTGCTGGGAGATTTTTCCGGCGTCGGGCCGAGCGCCTACGACAACGGCTACGATTTCGCCGCAATGCTGGATTTCTTGCGCAGCCGGTTGACGATCCCGATTCTCACCGGCCTGCCATTCGGTCATGTTCCGGTCAAGACGACGCTGGCCGTCGGCAGCCAGGCGCGGTTGGTGCGTGATTCGGGCGGTGTCAGGATAACGATGACTGGCTATCCAAGCTTGCAGTAGCAGCTCGGCGGCGGCCGGTAAGAGCAGAGGTCGTGTGTACTTCGCCCGGCGTGCAGCCTGTTCCCCTGTTCCCGCGAGAGGCGCGCAGTCGCGCCGCGGCCTCTTTCCAGCGTACCGATTCAATTGCCGTTGCAGACCGGTTGCCCGCCGCAACTCAGGTAGGTGGTCGACACACCGAGCTGGTCGGCATTGCGGCCATACAGGCCGACCATCTTGAAGGAAGTTGCACTGACCGCGCTCTGCGCCAGGCTTACCGCCACGGTCGACTTGCCGTTGCCAGTCTCGGCGCCCCGCCAACGGATGGCGGCAACCCGCCCGCGCCGGAAGGCACTGCCGGCGCAGATGCAACGCCGCCACACGCTGCGAGAATCAGGGAGATCACCATGGGCAGCCTGCGGCCGTGGCGCTGGCGACAGCGAGGCAATACCCGAGGAAGATGCGGTTTGATGTTGACATCGGGCAGCCTTCGATTAAAGACGCGTCGTTGGCAAGTAGGTAGCGGATCTGCAGGCCGGCGCGACTTGCCTGGTATCGCCAGAAAACGATTGGTTCTCGTAAGTCATCGAGAAAAATTGCGTAAAACTGCCCAACCGGCGATGGCGTTGCGTGCAGTTCAGGTACTGCGGCGCCAATTGCAGCGTTGATCAGCTGTCTGACACATCAATCCGCAATGTCAGCGCCATCGACTGGCTGGTCTCCAGGATGCGCAGTCCGGGCTTGCCTGCCAAGTGGAACGCATCGATGGGATGAGAAATCGGTTCCAGGCAGAAGAAATCGCATCCAGGCGGGCGGTACATCAAGGCATAGCCGGGGCAATCGGGCATCGTCAGCGTCAACCTCAGGCTGCGGTCGGGATAATCGATCATGGCGCGGCCATCCCAGCCGGTAAAGCAATGATCGATCATCGGGCCATCGAGCGGCGCCGATTGGCGATAATCGAAGGTGGCCGGCAGACTGGCGCAATGAGACACCGGCATCGGATCGGCATCCGACAACCAGAGACCGGTGCAATGCATCTGCAGGCGCGTGGCTGCATTGCGCGGAAAATAGGGATGCAGGCCCAGACCGTAGGGCAGGGGTCGGGCGCCCAGGTGCATCACCTGCAAGCGGATGGTCAGGCCGGCATCGTCCAGGATGAATTGCTGGCTGGCCCGGTAGTGATAAGGGTTTTGCTGGAATTGATCAGAGTCGAGCGCCAGAGTGATGCTGTTCGGATCGCTGGCCGTCAGCTGCCAGGGCTGTAGCCAGCCGTCGCCATGGATCGGATAGCCTTCTTCTTCACGGTTAAGCCCGATCGGGTGGAAGAAGCCATCCTGCACGAAGCCACCGGCGCTGATCCGGTTCGACCACGGCACCAACGGGAAACAGGCATACGTGTAGGCATCGGCGACCAGCCCATTCCAGGGTCGCAACAGCGGTGTCCAGGTGTCACCCTGCTGCAGATCCCAGGCGCCGACGCTGCCACCGAGTTCGGGCAAGAGTTGCAGCCTCTGGCGGCCGTATTCGAGGGTGATTGGCAAAGCGTTTCTGGTCATGTCGCTGTTTTGTCGGGGGAAGAAAAAAGTGAGAATCGCTGGCAGGCACTTGGGAAATGATTGCCCCGGATACAAGATGTTGAGTGATCAGCCGATCCGGAAGTTCATTTGTTCCCTGCCCGGGAAAATAGCCAGCGTGCCTCGGCAATGCTGCGGCGCAAAATGTTAAAATACCAGGTTGCGCGGACCAAACGTCTGCATCCGACTGTCATTATCAAGCAAGAGGTTCGACCGTGTTATCGACTGCCAACATCACCATGCAATTCGGCCCGAAGCCGTTGTTCGAAAACATTTCCGTCAAGTTCGGCGATGGCAACCGGTATGGCCTGATCGGCGCCAATGGTTGCGGCAAGTCGACCTTCATGAAAATTCTCGGTGGCGACCTGGAGCCCTCGGCCGGCACGGTCATGCTCGATGTGAACGAGCGGCTCGGCAAGCTGCGGCAGGATCAGTTTGCCTTCGAAGAGATGCGGGTGCTCGATGTCGTCATGATGGGCCACACGGAAATGTGGGCTGCAATGGCCGAGCGCGACGCGATCTATGCCAATCCGGATGCCACCGATGACGATTACATGAAGGCGGCCGATCTCGAAGCCCGTTTCGCTGAATTCGACGGCTATACGGCTGAAGCCCGTGCCGGCGAACTGCTGCTCGGCGTGGGCGTGGCAATCGAACAGCACCAGGGTTTGATGAGCAGCGTCGCACCCGGCTGGAAGCTGCGGGTCCTGCTGGCCCAGGCGCTGTTCTCGAATCCCGACATCCTGCTGCTCGACGAGCCGACCAACAACCTCGACATCAACACCATCCGCTGGCTGGAAGACATGCTCAACCAGCGCAACAGCACCATGATCATCATCTCGCACGACCGGCATTTCCTGAACCAGGTCTGTACCCACATGGCCGACATGGATTACGGCACCCTGAAAGTTTATCCGGGCAATTACGACGACTACATGCTGGCCTCGTCGCAGGCCCGGGCGCAGCAGCTGTCTGTCAATGCCAAGGCCAAGGACAAGGTCCTGGAACTGCAGGATTTCGTGCGGCGTTTTTCAGCCAACAAATCGAAGGCCCGGCAGGCGACATCGCGCGCCAAGCAGATCGAGAAGATCAAGGTCGAGGACATCAAGCCATCCTCACGCGCCAATCCGTTCGTTCGCTTCGATGGCGAGAAAAAGCTGCATCGCCAGGCGGTCGAGGTGCAGGGCCTGACCAAGGCCTACGACCGCACCCTGTTCAAGAACCTGGACATCATGGTCGAGGCGGGCGAGAAGATTGCCATCATCGGCGCCAACGGTGCCGGCAAGACCACGCTCCTGCGCACCCTGGCGCCGCAGGTCACGGGCCTGAAGGCCGATCATGGCGCCACCAAGTGGGCCGAGCATGCGAATGTCGGCTACATGCCACAGGACCCGACCGAAGACTTTGCATCGGACCTGAATCTGACCGAATGGATCGGCCGCTGGACCCAGGAAGGCGACGATGATCAGGCAGTGCGCGCGATCCTGGGCCGGCTGCTGTTCGGCGGCGACGATGTCAAGAAATCGGTGAAGGTGCTGTCCGGCGGCGAAAAGGGCCGGATGATGTATGGCAAGCTGATGCTCGGCCGTCATAACGTGCTGCTGATGGACGAGCCGACCAATCACATGGACATGGAATCGATCGAGTCGCTCAACATCGCTCTGGAAAAATATGCCGGCACGCTGATCTTCGTGTCGCACGATCGGGAGTTCGTGTCGTCGCTCGCCACGCGGGTGCTGGAAGTCAAGGAAGACAAGGTGATTGACTTCCAGGGTACCTATGAGGATTACCTGACCAGTCAGGGCATCGAATAGCGGCTTGTGACTGGTCCTGATCGCGTCAGAACGCGTGGTTAGGTCGACTCATCTGCAGCACGCTTTTGCTTTCCATCTCGAAGATGGTGTGCGAGATCAGAGCAGCCGTGTGACTGGCAATCGCCGACGTGCTCATCGATTTGCGCTGTACATGCGCCCGGGCGGCGGGGAAGTTGTCGATGCTGCGAAAGACTTTTTTCGGCAGTGATCCGCGGTTTGCCAGGTCCGGTATTGCATTGAACGTCGTTACCACGGGGCCCGCGCCGGCCCCGATTGCGATGCCGGCACCGGCCGACACCACGGCGGCCGGAACGCTGATCAGGGCATGCGACGACACCGCGCTGCCGAGTATGCCACCTTCCACGGCGCCGATGATCGCGCCGGTGACCACGGCAAAGGGCAGCGACGCTGCCGTGAATCCCAACTGGGTCGCCGCGCCGACGCGAGAGCCCAGGATTGCAGCGCCGCGGCTGAGCGTACCGCCGGCAAGCCTGGCCTGGCTGCGCACCTGACTCAAGGCGCCGGGCGATGGCTGATGGACCGAAAGGCCCTGTGCACGCAGGAGTTCCAGTCGCTCCTGCCGCTCGGCCAGTGCGTTTTGAAGTCGCGCAATCTTCAACTCTGTCAGACCCGCGTTGGATTCCTTGCGATAGGTATTAATGATGGAATCGCAATCGGCTGCGATCTGCTTAACCTCGTGCCGCTGAACCCTGGCTGTTGAGTTGTAGGACGAGGAGCTGCTGTATGTGGATGAAGGCATCGTGAATTTCCCGAAAAGTGAGCACGGCGGCATGCCGCGGCCAACGGGATAGTTTCAAATTTTGACCAGATAAAGGATGCGAAAAGTCAACGACAGCGCGAAAAGACCGGACTTTTCATGCCTTTCGGATCGAAAGTGCCCTATATGCGGAATGCGGGCTCAATTGCCCAGGCTGAGCAGCTGGTCGAGCCGATTGCGCAGACTGTGTTCGAGTTCCGGACCCTTGGCCTTCAGCACTGCATCGAGATAGGGCTGGCGCAAGGCGCGGAAATCGTCGATCGAGACTGCGCGTTCGACCTTGAGCTGCATGCCGTAGCCACGCAGGCCGATGGCGCTGCGAATCGTCTCGTTGAAAAAATTATAAAGGGCCTGGAATTGCGTCTCACCTTCCCGCAGCACGCCTTGAACCGCAGCACCGGTCGGCATGGCGGGGTCGTTGATCGGTACGGAAGCCGAACCCGCAAGCGTCGACTGCGCGTCGAACCCCGAGGCGGCAGGCAAGTCGATCGGATCGTCGCTGATTGCCGGGGCCGCCCGGCCTTCTCGCGCCACTGATCCTGGCACCACCGATGCAACGTCAGGCGTTGTCGGCGCCATCGCCGTGGCGCCGGTGATGTCCGGTGCTGCCAGCTCGATGAATCCACCTTCGAGCAACTCGACCAGCGCTTTTTCATCGAGTCCGAGGCCGCCGACCTTTGCCATCAGTTCGGCAGCGTCGCGCTTGCCATCGACCAGCAGCAGCAGGGTCCGAAGGCGGGGTGCCAGGTGTGCAGCACGGGTCGCGATTTCTTCGCGTCCTTGCACGGTTTTGTCAAAAACGGTATTGGGCATCGATCGGCTAGAATGCTGGTGGTTGAATATCGTCCCGCTAAGGTACGTCAGTTGGTTATGGACTGCAACACATGCCGATCTGACAAGCCACGGGTCTGCCATCTCCACGTGCGACATCGACATACCGATTGGCCACGAACCGGGTCGCTTGCCCTGTCACCCTCACTGCCGATTTCCTGCCATCACAGCATGCAAACACTTCAGATCAAGACCGTCGAATACGAACGACCCGCAGCCGACACGGGCCAGAGCTGTACGGCCAATGCCTGGGCGCGCCTGCCTGCGACGCCGGAACCCGACGAACGCATTGCATTGAAGGCGCGCATCCGCGCGTTGCTCAAGGAGCGGGGAGCAGTCCTGGTGGCGCATTATTACGTCGACGCCGACCTGCAGGACCTGGCCGAGGAAACCGGCGGCTGCGTATCCGATTCGCTGGAGATGGCGCGCTTCGGCCGCGACCATCCGGCGCAGACGCTGGTGGTGGCAGGCGTGCGCTTCATGGGCGAGACAGCCAAGATCCTGAGCCCGCACAAACGCATCCTGATGCCGGACCTGGACGCGACCTGTTCGCTCGACCTTGGCTGCCCGGCCGATGAATTCTCCGCCTTCTGCGATGCGCATCCGGATCGCACGGTGGTGGTGTATGCCAACACCAGCGCCGCAGTCAAGGCGCGCGCCGACTGGATGGTGACGTCGTCGATCGGGCTGGACATCGTGGCCCATCTTCATGCGCAGGGAAAAAAAATACTGTGGGCGCCCGACCGGCACCTGGGCGGATATATCCAGTCGAAAACCGGCGCCGACATGCTGCTCTGGCAGGGCTCCTGCCTGGTGCACGATGAATTCAAGGCAGTGGAACTGGCGCTGATGATGCAGCAGCATCCGCTGGCGAAAGTGCTGGTGCATCCCGAGTCGCCGGCCGCCGTGGTGGCGCTGGCTGATGTCGTCGGTTCGACGTCGCAACTGATTGCGGCAGCGCAGTCGCTTGATGCACCGGAATTCATCGTCGCCACCGACAATGGCATTTTGCACAAGATGCGCATGGCGGCACCCGGCAAGGTGTTTCACGATGCGCCGACGGCCGGCAACAGTGCGACCTGCAAGAGCTGCGCGCATTGCCCCTGGATGGCGATGAACGGCTTGCGCAACCTGGCTGAAGTGCTGGAAACGGGCATCAATGAGATTCAGGTCGATCCTGCGATCGGCGCCAAGGCCGTGACCTGCATCGATCGCATGCTTGATTTTGCGGCGCACCGCAAGGCGCGGGTGCAGGCTGGCGCCGACCTGGCCAAGGAAAGCAAGTTGTTTTCCGGCATCGGTCCGGCATGAGCGCGGCCGGTCTCGACATCGGCGCGCAGGTGGCGCCGGCGAACAAGCCCCTGGTGAATCGCTTTGCCCCATTTGATGCAGCGCTCGAGGCAGCGTTCGCTTCTCAGACCGCATTGGCACTGGCAGAAGACGTCGGTGCAGGCGATCTGACCGGCCTGCTGGTGCCGGCCGATGCGCGGGTCAAGGCGCGCGTCCTGGTGCGGGAGACTGCCGTGCTGTGCGGTGCACCCTGGTTCGCCGCCGTCATGCAGGCGCTCGACGCCACGATCCGCATCGACTGGCGGTTTGCCGAGGGCGACGTGATGCCGGCCGGCAGCATCGTCTGCGTGATCGAGGCGCCGGCGCGGGCCTTGCTCACGGCCGAGCGCAGTGCGCTTAATTTCCTGCAGCTGCTCTCTGGCGTGGCCACTGCCACGCGGCGGTATGTGGATGTCGTCGCCGGTACCCGGGCGGCCATTCTCGACACGCGCAAGACCCTGCCCGGACTGCGCCTGGCGCAAAAGTATGCGGTACGGGTCGGCGGTGGGCAGAACCAGCGGCTGGCGCTTTATGACGGCATCCTGATCAAGGAAAATCACATTGCCGCCGCCGGTGGCATCGAGCCGGTGATGGCGGCGGCGCAGGCGCTCGGGGCCGGCGTGCCGATCCAGATCGAAGTGGAAAACCTGACGCAGCTCGCTGCGGCGCTCGATGCCGGCGCTACCGCGATCCTGCTCGACAATTTCGATCTGCAGACCATGCGCAATGCCGTTCAGCAGACTGCCGGTCGTGCATTGCTGGAAGCGTCAGGCGGCATCAATCATGACACCGTCAAGGCGATTGCAGAGACGGGCGTAGACCGCATCTCCATCGGCAGTCTGACCAAGGACGTCAAGGCAACCGATTACTCGTTACGAATCGTTGGTTGATCGAGTCAAGGTCCGCGACCCTCTCGACCGGGACCGGCGCTCAGGCGAGCGGGGCCCGTGCGCAAGACATGCTCGTCGAATTCCTGTTCCAGGGCAGCGTAGGTTCCTTCGTCAAGCGGTACCAGAGGGATGTCCGCACTTTCATCGCTCGGCGCAAGCGAGAGTTCGCCCGCCGCCGATCCAGGCGCGGCACGTCCTTGCCGTTTGAAATCCTCCCAGGAACCGGCCGGGCGGTCCATCCACGCGCGCTGGGCCAGGTAGTTCGCTTGCTCGGCACCGGTGGTGTCTTGCACGCGCTGGTGCAGCCGTGTCATGAACGGGAGGGCGCCGGAGGGTGCCTCCGGTAATGAGTCCTGCCACGGCCCGACCGGGTGGTTCAACCACTGCAGCATCTTCAGGTACTTCGCCTGTTCGATGCCAGTGCTGTTTTCTATACGCCGCTGCAACATGATCATGACCGGTTCCGGCTTTGTGGCGGGAGGCAGGGGTCGGTTCAACGCATGCAGCAATCCGAGCGATGAATAGGCCTCCGGCCTGTTGGCGAGAGGCCCGATGGTCGAGCGGTCAGCGCGGTTCGTGTGGCTGTTTCCAGGGCCGACAGATGCTGCGCGATCGGCTGCGGCTGCGGATGCACTTGGGTCTGGTGGCGGCACCTGCTGCTGCCGGCTCCTGGTCGTGATGAGGTTCGTCATTGTTTCGAAAAATGAATGTAGGTAAATGTGGGAAGAACCATTTTCAATCATCTGACGAATTCGCAACCTACTGATTGCACAAACATTGCTAAGAAATAAATGTCCTAAGTGGTAGTTTGTTCCCAAGCCATCTCGGCATGTCGCGGCAGATCGGCAAGGCTCTACGGTTGGGTTTTCCGAAAGCCGGCTAGCGCCGCTCTGGTGACAACACGCTTGGCAGCGCTTTCGGCAGCGTGTCCGGATAATCGCGGCTGTAATGCAGGCCACGACTCTCGCGCCGCGACAGCGCGCTCTCGACGATCAACGACGCCACATCGACCAGGTTGCGCAGTTCCAGCAGATCGCGCGTGATGCGGAAGTTCGCGTAATACTCGTCGATCTCTTCCTTCAACAGGGCGATGCGATGGGCCGCGCGTTCCAGCCGCTTGGTGGTGCGCACGATGCCGACGTAATTCCACATGAAGCGGCGCAGCTCGTCCCAGTTGTTGGCGATGACGACTTCCTCGTCGGCGTCGGTGACCCGGCTTTCATCCCATGCCGGCAAGTCCACCGATTCCAGAGCCGGATGTGCTTCGATGTAGTGGGCAGCTGCGCGTCCCAGCACCAGACATTCGAGCAGGGAATTGCTGGCCAGGCGGTTGGCGCCGTGCAGGCCGGTGCAGGCAGTCTCCCCGACCGCATACAGGCCGGGCAGGTCGGTGCGGCCGGCCAGGTCGGTGACAATGCCGCCGCAAGTGTAATGCGCGGCTGGCACCACGGGAATCGGCTCGCGGGTGATGTCGATGCCGAACTCCAGGCAACGCGCGAGGATGGTGGGGAAATGCTCGGCCAAAAATTCCGGCGTCTTGTGGCTGATGTCGAGATCGACGTAATCGAGCCCGCGTTTTTTCATTTCGGCGTCGATGGCGCGCGCCACGACGTCGCGCGGCGCCAGTTCGGCCCGCTCATCATGCGAGGGCATGAAGCGCTTGCCGGCCTGCGCGCCGGCGGATGCCGGCAGTTTCAGCACGCCGCCTTCGCCCCGCACCGCCTCGGTGATCAAGAACGACTTTGCATAGGGGTGATATAAACAGGTCGGATGGAACTGGATGAATTCCATGTTCGAGACCCGACAGCCGGCGCGCCAGGCCATGGCGATGCCGTCGCCGGTAGCCGTGTCCGGATTGGTGGTGTACAGATAAACCTTGCCGGCGCCGCCGGTTGCCAACACCGTGTGGTTTGCGCCAATGGTCATGACCCGGCCGCTTTCGACATCCTGCACGTACAGGCCCAGGCACCGCGGCGCGGCATCCTTGGCGCCGAGTTTTTTCGAGGTGATGACGTCGATCGCGTAATGATTTTCCAGCAGCGTGATGTTCGGATGCGCCCGCACCTTCTGTTCGAGGGTGACCTGCACCGCATGGCCGGTGGCGTCGGCAGCGTGGATGATGCGGCGCTGGCTGTGGCCGCCTTCCCGCGTCAGATGAAAGCCGAGTTCGGCCGTGTCGTCGCGGGTGAAGGGCACGCCCTGTTCGATCAGCCAGTCGATCGCTTCCCGGCCGTGTTCGATGATGTAACGCGTGGCGGCTTCGTCACACAAACCGCCGCCTGCCACCAGCGTGTCGGCGACATGTTCGGCGTGGCTGTCGCCGGAATCGAGCACTGCGGCGATGCCGCCTTG
>JAYTLK010000087.1:0-4317 GCA_043729515.1 Herminiimonas sp. | reverse complement strand
CGGCGCTTACATCTGCGGCGAAGAGTCGGCCATGATCGAGTCGATCGAAGGCAAGCGCGGCATGCCGCGCCTGCGCCCGCCTTACGTGGCGCAGGTCGGTTTGTTTGGCCGGCCAACGCTGGAACACAATTTCGAGACGCTGTATTGGGTGCGTGACCTGATCGAAAAGGGCGCCAACTGGTTCTCCGACAACGGTCGCAACGGTCGCAAGGGCCTGCGCTCGTTCTCGGTCTCCGGCCGCGTGAAGAAACCTGGCGTGCATCTGGCGCCGGCCGGCATCACCGTCCAGGAACTGATCGATGAGTATGCCGGCGGCATGCTCGACGGGCATGCGTTCTACGCCTACTTGCCGGGCGGGGCATCGGGTGGCATTTTGCCGGCATCGATGAATGCGATTCCGCTCGACTTCGATACGCTGCAACCGTATGGCTGTTTCATCGGTTCTGCTGCCGTGATCATCCTGTCGAACCAGGATACGGCGGTCGATGCGGCGCGCAACATGATGAAGTTCTTCCAGGATGAATCCTGCGGCCAGTGCACGCCATGCCGGGTCGGCACGGCGAAAGCGCTGAAGCTGATCCAGCAACCGAAATGGGATATCCCGCTGCTGGAAGACCTGTCGTTTGTCATGCGCGATGCATCGATCTGCGGCCTGGGTCAGGCGGCGCCAAACCCGGTCGATTGCGTGATCAAGTATTTTCCGCACGAGCTGGTCTGAGCCACCCACGGCAACGACGCAAAAAATTTCGAGAAGATTAACCCCGGTCATGTGTCGTCATTGCCGGGGCCGATCATGATGGCATTGTGAATTTACGCCTGCCAGGCGAACGAGAGTCAAGAATGAACGCAATTACACGAAACGAAATGCTGCAGGTCGATGGCATCGTCGTCAGCTTCAAGCTCAACGGCCGCGACGTGGCCGCCAAGGCAAACGAGACCATCATCCAGGTCGCCGAACGCGAGGGCATCGACGTGCCCCGCCTGTGCTACAAGGATGGCCTGGACACCGCCGGCAACTGCCGCGCCTGCATGGTCGAGATCAATGGCGAGCGGGTCCTGGCGCCATCCTGCTGCCGCCATCCGACCAACGGCATGGTGGTCACCACCGACAGCGAGCGTGCAGTCAAGGCCCAGAAGATGGTGCTGGAGTTGCTGCAGTCGGACATGCCGGAAACCGATTTCACCCGTTACAACGAGGTCGACCAGTGGTCTGCCAAGCTGGAGGTCGGCAAGCCGCGCTTCGCACCACGCGCGTCGGTGCGACCGGACTTTTCCCATCCGGGCATCACGGTCAATCTCGATGCCTGCATCCAGTGCACCCGCTGCCTGCGCGCCTGCCGCGACGAACAGGTCAACGACGTCATCGGCCTGGCCTTCCGTGGCGAGCATGCGAAGATCGTCTTCGACATGGATGACCCGATGGGCAATTCCACCTGCGTGGCCTGCGGCGAATGCGTGCAGGCCTGCCCGACCGGCGCCCTGATGCCGGCGAGGGACGCCGCCATGGTGGTGCCGGACAAGAAAGTCGAATCGGTCTGCCCGTATTGCGGCGTCGGTTGCCAGCTGACCTATAACGTCAAGGACAACAAGATCCTGTACGTCGAAGGCCGCGATGGTCCGGCCAACCACAAGCGCCTGTGCGTCAAGGGCCGCTATGGCTTCGATTATGCGAACCATCCGCAGCGCCTGACCGTGCCCTTGATCCGCCGTGCCGATGCGCCGAAAAACGGCCACGCGATCATGGATCCGAACAATGTGCTGGACGTGTTCCGTGAAGCGAGCTGGGAAGAGGCGCTGTCGCTGGTGGCGTCGAAGTTTTTGTCGATCCGCGACACCTACGGCAAGCGCGCCCTGGCCGGTTTCGGTTCGGCCAAGGGCAGCAACGAAGAAGCCTACCTGTTCCAGAAACTGGTGCGGACCGGTTTCGGCTGCAACAACGTCGATCACTGCACCCGTCTCTGTCATGCTTCGTCTGTGGCTGCGCTGTTGGAAGGCATCGGCTCCGGCGCGGTGTCCAATCCGGTGATGGATGTCACCAAGGCGGAAGTCGTGATCGTCATCGGCGCCAATCCGACCGTGAATCATCCGGTGGCGGCGACATGGATCAAAAATGCGATCAACAACGGCACCAAGCTGATCGTGATGGACCCACGCCGTTCCGAGCTGGCCCGCATGTCGCATCGCTTCCTGCAGTTCAAGCCGGACACCGACGTCGCGATGCTCAATGCGATGATGCATGTGATCGTGCATGAAGGGCTGGTCGACGAAGAATTCATCGCCGGCCGCACCATCGGCTACGAAGAATTGAAGAAAAACGTCGAAGGCTACAGCCCGGAGCTGATGGCGCCGATCTGCGGCATCGACGCCGAGACGCTTCGCTATGTGGCGCGTCTGTATGCGACCTCGAAGGGCTCGATGATCCTGTGGGGCATGGGCGTATCGCAGCATGTGCACGGCACCGACAACGCGCGCTGCCTGATCGCGCTGGCCCTGATGACCGGCCAGATCGGCAAGCCTGGCAGCGGCCTGCATCCGCTGCGTGGTCAGAACAACGTCCAGGGCGCATCCGACGCCGGCCTGATTCCGATGATGTATCCGGATTACCAGCGCGTCGACAATCCGGCGGCAAAGGAAAAGTTCGAGAAGCTGTGGGGCATGCCGCTCGATGGCACGCCGGGCCTGACGGTGGTCGAGATCATGCACGCGATCACGGAAGGCAAGGTACGCGGCATGTACGTCATGGGCGAAAATCCGGCCATGTCGGACCCCGATGCGAACCATGCACGCGAAGCGCTGGCCGCGCTCGACCATCTGGTCGTGCAGGACATCTTCCTGACCGAAACCGCTTATCTGGCCGACGTCATCCTGCCGGCTTCGGCGTTTGCGGAAAAGGACGGCAGCTTCACCAACACCGACCGTCTGGTGCAGCGTGGCCGCCAGGCCCTGAACCCGCCGGGCGATGCCAAGCAGGATCTGTGGATCATCCAGCAGATCGGCCAGCGCATGGGATTGCAGTGGAATTATCAGCACGTCTCGGAAGTGTTCGACGAAATGCGGCGCAGCATGCCGAGCATCGGTGGCATGACCTGGGACCGGTTGTCGGCGGAAGATTCAATCACGTATCCGTGCGAGCAGGAAGGCGATCCGGGGCAATCAGTGGTGTTCGTCGATCGTTTTCCGACTGCAACCGGCCGCGCACGATTCGTTCCCGCCGATATCATTCCGGCAAACGAGCGGCCTGATGCGCAGTATCCGAACGTGTTGATCACCGGTCGCCAGCTGGAACACTGGCATACCGGCAGCATGACGCGCCGTTCCGGCGTGCTCGATGCGCTGGAACCGGATCCGGTGGCGCTGGTCCATCCGCTGGATCTGGACGCCTTGGGTGCGCAGCCTGGTGACATCATTACCATCGCCTCGCGTCGCGGGCAGGTGTCGCTTTATGCGCGGGCTGATGACAGCTCGCCGCGTGGCGCCGTATTCGTGCCGTTCTGTTACTACGAAGCGGCGATCAACCGGTTGACCAACTCTGCCCTCGATCCGTTCGGCAAGATCCCGGAGTTCAAGTACTGTGCCATCCGCATCACGTTGGGTGGTGACGAGCCGGTACAAAGCAGCTACGGTGGCGGCCAGATCCTGGCCACTGTCTGATCCTTGACTGATCGGGCATGACGGCGAGCAGCCAACGCTGCTCGCCGTTTTTTCTTGCGGGCCCTGCAGCTGTTCTTGCGCCGCGTCTCGCAACACGCCGACGGTCAATCCGAGGTCCGATCCGCCGTTCGATCCGAAACCCGAGCCGAAACGGCGTGGTCATTCGCCGAATTGCAGTAAACTGCCAGCTTCACCAGGAGTCCTCATGAGCATCAACATCGAAGCGGTCAAGACCGCTCTTGCCGGCGTCATCGATCCCAACACCGGCCGCGATCTGCAGACCGGCAAATCCATCAAGAACATCCAGCTCGACGGCAACGATGTCTCGTTCGACATCGAGCTCGGCTATCCGGCCAAAAGCCAGCTCGACGGCATCCGCAAGGCGGCGATTGCGGCCGTGCGCGCCGTGGATGGCGCCGGCAACGTCAGCGTCAACGCCTATTCGAAGATCGTCGCGCATTCTGCCCAGCGCGGCGTGAAGCTGCTGTCGAACGTGAAGAACATCATTGCGGTTGCGTCCGGCAAGGGCGGCGTCGGCAAGTCGACCACCGCTGCCAACCTGGCGCTGGCGCTGGCCGCCGAAGGGGCGCAGGTCGGCATTCTCGACGCCGACATCTATGGTCCGTCGCAGCCGATGATGCTGGGAATTTCCGGCCGGCCCGAGAC
>JAYTLK010000086.1:0-16438 GCA_043729515.1 Herminiimonas sp. | reverse complement strand
GGGCGCTTCGGTACTGCCACTCTAGGCGCGCCATCGACCTGTCGCAGTTCATCCGCCGGTGCGCGTCACCGGCAGATGAAGTGTGTTCTGCACTACAATCACGCCTTTACCCGATTCCCGCTTCCTAGTGCCCAACCTGGTCGATATTCGCAATCTCCAATTCAGCTACGGCGACCGTCCGATCCTGTCGGGCATCACCATGGCATTCCCGCGTGGGAAAGTGGTGGCCGTCATGGGTGGTTCGGGCTCGGGCAAGACCACCATCCTGCGCCTGATCGGCGGCCAGCTCGCGGCGAAATCCGGCGAAATCTGCATCGACGGCAAGCCGGTCGATCCACGCAACGTGCGGCAGATGACGGCAATGCGCCGCAAGATGGGCATGCTGTTTCAGCACGGCGCGCTGTTCACCGATCTCTCGGTGTTCGAGAACGTGGCTTTTCCGTTGCGCGAACATGCGGATCTGTCCGACGAACTGCTGCACGACCTGGTGCTGATGAAGTTGCATGCGGTCGGCCTGCGCAATGCGGCGCAATTGATGCCCGCGGAAATCTCGGGCGGCATGGCGCGTCGCGTGGCGTTGGCGCGGGCGATTGCGCTCGATCCGGAGCTGATCATGTATGACGAGCCTTTCGCCGGACTCGATCCGATTTCGATGGGTGTGACCGCCAATTTGATTCGGCGCCTGAACGACGTCCTGGGATCGACCTCGATCCTGGTGTCACACGACGTGACGGAATCGTTCGCCATTGCCGACTATGTCTATTTTCTGTCGCAAGGACATATCGTGGCCGAGGGTACGCCGACTGCGCTGCGCGAGTCGGCCGACCCGTACGTGCGCCAATTCGTGCACGCCGAAGCCGATGGTCCGGTGCCGTTCCATTATCCAGGCGCCACGCTGGCCCAGGACCTGGGGCTGGCGGTAGCTGACGACAAGGGATCGGCACGATGATTCTCGATTTCCTTGCCCGACTCGGCAACACCAGCCGGCAGGCGGTGACCGGCATCGGTTATGCGACGCGGATGTTCTTCCTGCTCCTGCGTGCTTCGCCAGGACTGTGGCGCCGGCCGCGCCTGATTACTGACCAGATCCATTTCATCGGCAATTATTCGCTGGTGATCATCGCGATCTCCGGCCTGTTCGTCGGCTTCGTGCTCGGCCTGCAGGGCTATTACACGCTCAACAAATACGGCTCCGAACAGGCACTGGGCTTGCTGGTGGCGCTGTCGCTGACCCGTGAACTCGGGCCGGTGGTGACTGCGCTGCTGTTTGCCGGGCGCGCCGGCACCTCGCTGACTGCCGAGATTGGCTTGATGAAGGCGGGCGAGCAATTGTCGGCCATGGAAATGATGGCGGTCGATCCCATCCAGCGCATTGTCGCGCCGCGCTTCTGGGCCGGCGTGGTCGCCATGCCGTTGTTGGCGGCATTGTTCTCGGCGCTGGGTGTATTTGGCGGCTATCTGGTCGGCGTCAAGCTGATCGGGGTGGACGAGGGTGCATTCTGGTCGCAGATGCAAGGCGGGGTCGATGTCTGGAAGGACATTGCCAATGGCGTGATCAAGAGCGCGATCTTTGGCGTGGCCGTCACGTTCATCGCGCTGTATCAGGGTTTTGAAGCGCAGCCGACACCCGAGGGTGTCGCACGCGCAACGACCCGCACCGTGGTGTTCGCCTCGCTGACGGTGTTGTTTCTGGATTTCCTGCTGACTGCCTTGATGTTCAATTGATTGGTGCCTGAAATCCGATCATCGGCAAGGGCGGCCTTGGGCGACACTGGATCGACCTGCTGGCCAGCCGACCGGCTCCTCCGTACGCGCTCCAGCGTACAGACGAACCACCGTGGTCCGTTTAAATTTTGCCAAAATGCAGCTTTTTGCATTGCGGCGCCGGATGGCGGAGAGCCATCTGAAACCGGAGTGACAAATGCAACGTAAATCACTGGATGTCTGGGTCGGCCTGTTCGTGCTGATCGGCGCTGGCGCGCTGGTGTTCCTGGCGTTAAATGTTGGCAACATGAGTTCCCTGTCCCTGGACAAGGGATATCAAATCAGCATGAATTTCGAGAATATTGGCGGTTTGAAGCCGCGCGCACCGGTCAAGAGTGCTGGCGTGGTAGTCGGCCGGGTGGAAAAAATTGCGTTCAATGACAAAAGTTTTCAGGCAGTCGTGACGTTAAACCTCGAATCGGGCGTGAAGTTTCCGAAGGATTCGTCGGCCAAGATCCTGACCTCGGGTCTGCTTGGAGAACAATACATCGGCCTGGAGGCCGGCGGCGATACCAATAATCTGGTGGCCGGGGATAAGATAAAAATGACGCAATCGGCAGTCGTACTGGAAAACCTGATCAGTCAGTTCCTTTACAGTAAAGCAGCCGACAGCGGAAAGGAACCTGCGAAATGAGTCACCCTTTACGATTGGCTGGCGCTGCCTGCTTGATGGCACTGGCCAGCGGCTGCGCGTCGACTAGTGGCAACACCGGCAACACCGGCAACACCGGCAACACCGGCAACACCGCCGGCAATCCCGCTGACCCGTTCGAACGCTTTAATCGCAACATTTTCATTTTCAACGACACGGTCGACCAGGTCGCGCTGAAACCGGCGGCCCAGGTGTATCGCAGGATCGTGCCGAACTTCGTGCAGATTGGCGTCGGCAATTTTTTCGGCAATCTCGGAGATGTCTGGACCGGCGTGAACAATGTCCTGCAGGGCAAGGTAACTGACGGCGTCACTGATTTCATGCGTTTTGCCTTCAACACGACGCTCGGACTGGGCGGGGTGATCGACATCAGTTCGGCTGCCGGCATGCCGAAGCATAGGGAAGACTTTGGCCAGACGCTGGGCCGTTGGGGCGTCGGCTCGGGAGCGTACATCGTCTTGCCACTGTTGGGCCCATCGACGATTCGCGATACGGCAGCATTGCCGCTCGACTTCAAGGGTGATTTGTGGAGCTACGTCGATCCGGTCAGCCTGCGCAACAGCGGCACGGCGGTGCGCCTGCTCGATGCACGGGCGTCGGTGCTGGACGCCTCCGACCTGCTTGAAGGCGCGGCGCTCGATCGCTACGAGTTCGTGCGTGATGCCTATTTGCAGCGACGCCAGAACAGAATCAATGACGGCGAAAGCCGCGCTCGGGACGAGGACAGTACTGCGCCCGGCCGCAACCCGGATAGCAAGGCGATCAAGGGTGGGGCCGACGACGAGCCCCGGGTCGGTCCGACACCTGACCCGGTGCCCGCTGCTGCACCAGGCGGCACGCAGGTGATCACACCGAGCCCAAATGCGCCAGCAAAACCGGATGGCAAGTCAGGCAGCCAGTAACATTGACACAGTTGCAATGAATGCAGGGCCGTTACGTCTCCTTACCCGTTGCCTGTCATCCGATCCGCTGGTTGAACAGTTAATGTTTCACGACACCGCAATTGCGGTGGTTTCAATTTTTGGGAAATCATGAAAATCATCAAGCAGATCGCCTCTTTTGTTCTCTCGGCCAGCATGCTGGCTTTTGCCGGCCATGCAGTGGCCCAGGAAGCGCCGGATGCGCTGGTCAAGCGGATCAGCCAGGAAGTGCTGGACATCGCCAAGGCCGACAAGGAAATCCAGGGTGGCAATCAAAAGCGCGTGCTCGACCTGGTCGAAACCAAGATTTTGCCGTACGTCGATTTTCAGCGGATGACCGCGCTGGCAGCCGGCCGCTATTGGCGTGACGCCACGCCGGAGCAACAAAAGCAGCTGACCAATGAATTTCGCAGTCTCCTGGTCTATACCTATTCGGGCGCCATCGCCCAGGTCAAGGACCAGCAGGTCGATTTCAAGCCGATGCGCATGGAGCCGGCCGATACCGAGGTCGAGGTGCGTTCGTCGGTCGTCCAGGCCCGCGGCGGCGAGCCGATTTCGCTGAATTATCGTCTGGAAAAAGCCGGCAACAGCTGGAAAATTTATGACGTCAACGTCTTGGGCGCCTGGCTGGTCGAAACCTACAAGGGCAATTTCGCCGCTGAAATCGGCCGCACCGGTTTCGACGGTCTGATCCGTACCCTGGCTGAAAAGAACAAGACGCTGGGCGCACGTGCCGTCAAGCCATCGAAATCCTGATCGGCCCGGCATTCACTTGGCACTGCCCTTGTCTACCTCGCCTTTCCAGCCAGCGCCGACGCTCACCGTCGACAACGCCCGCGGCATGCTCGCCGCGGGTTTGTCGGCAATCGCCGGTGGCCAGCATGTGATCGACTTCAGTGGCCTGACCGCGGTCGACTCGGCAGCAGTGGCCGTCTTGCTGGCATGGCAGCGCGCTGCCCGGGCCAGATCGGTGGTCCTGTCATTCATCAATTTGCCGCACATGCTGCAAAGCCTGACCGAACTATATGGCGTGGCCGGCTTGTTGCCGACGCAGGTCGACGTCAGTGGCTTCCTGCCGACTGGCAATCAAACCAGCCGAATTCCCCTATAATCGAGGGTTCCGCGCCTTTCATGGCGCGTTGCAACCGAAGCAGGAATCCTCGCATCGCATGGCCGCCATCCAGATCACCAATGTCGAAAAACGGTACAAGTCGCTGCGTGCGCTGGCCGGTGTGTCGCTCACCATCGAAGAAGGTGAATTTTTCGGCCTGCTCGGGCCGAATGGGGCCGGCAAGACCAGCCTGATTTCCATCATCGCTGGCCTGAACCGGGCCGACGCCGGCAGCGTGTCGGTTGCCGGCCATGATGTCGTGACCGATTATCGCGCTGCCCGCAGCAAGCTTGGCGTGGTGCCGCAGGAACTGGTATTTGATCCTTTTTTCACAGTGCGCGAGACACTGCGCATGCAGTCCGGTTACTTCGGCCTGAAGAACAACGATGCCTGGATCGACGAACTGATGCACGAGCTCGATCTCACCGATAAGGCCGACGCCAACATGCGCTCGCTGTCTGGTGGCATGAAGCGCCGCGTGCTGGTCGGCCAGGCCCTGGTCCATAAACCTCCGGTGATCGTGCTCGATGAGCCGACTGCAGGCGTGGACGTCGAACTGCGTCAGACGCTCTGGAAGTTCATCGCCCGCCTGAACCGCGAGGGTCACACCGTGGTCCTGACCACCCACTACCTCGAAGAAGCGCAGGCTCTCTGCAACCGGGTCGCGATGCTGAAAGCCGGGCAAGTAGTGGCGCTTGACTCGACCGCTGCGCTGATCCGCCGCATCTCCGGCTCGCAACTGGTGATCAACCTGGCCTCGGGCACGCTGCCGGCCTCGCTGGCGCCGCTGGTGACGCATCCGGAACAGCTTGTTTCCGGCACCAAGTTCACGCTGCGGGTGGCGGAGTACGCCGATGTCGAGCCGATCCTGGCGCAATTGCGCAATGCCGGCGCCGTGATCGACGACATGCAGCTGCAGCAGGCCGATCTGGAAGACGTGTTCCTGGAAATCATGGAAGGCAACAAGCAATGATCGGCTTCCAGACGCTGTTCTACAAGGAGATCCTGCGCTTCTGGAAAGTCGCCACGCAGACCCTGACGGCGCCGATCGTCACCGCCATGCTGTATCTGCTGATCTTCGGCCACGTGCTCGAGTCGCGCGTGCAGGTCTATCCCGGTGTGGGTTACACCGCCTTCCTGATTCCCGGCCTGGTGATGATGAGCGTGCTGCAGAATGCCTTCGCCAATTCCTCCTCGTCGCTGATCCAGTCGAAGATCACCGGCAACCTGGTGTTCGTGCTGTTGCCGCCGCTGTCGCACTGGGAACTGTTTTCTGCTTATGTGCTGGCGTCGGTGGTGCGCGGGCTGGCGGTCGGCGCGGGTGTGTTCGTCATCACCGCCTGGTTCGCCCATCTGCACTTCGTGGCGCCGTGGTGGATCGCGGTGTTCGCGCTGCTGGGCGCGGCCATGCTGGGCACGATGGGGCTGATCGCCGGCATCTGGGCCGAAAAATTCGATCAGCTCGCGGCATTCCAGAATTTCCTGATCATGCCGGCCACCTTTCTCTCCGGCGTGTTCTATTCGATTCATTCGTTGCCGCCGTTCTGGCAGGCGGTCTCGCATGCCAATCCGTTTTTTTACATGATCGATGGTTTTCGCTACGGCTTCTTCGGGCAGTCGGACGTCGATCCGCTGCTCAGCCTGTCGATCGTGGCCGCTTTTTTCGTGGTGCTGGCGGCGATTGCGATTCGCCTGCTGAAAAGCGGCTACAAGCTGCGTCATTGAAGCCCGGCCAGCCCGGCATTTTGCCGGCACGCTATCCTCATGCCTTACCGCGCCATTCACTCAACCCGTTTTTCATGAAGCGACCGACATGTTGCCCACACCTGAACTGGTCAAGAACTACATCGCCGCCGGCCTGGAATGCTCCCACCTCGAAGTCAGCGGTGACGGCCAGCATTTCAGCGCCGTGATCGTCTCGCCGGCCTTTGCCGGCAAGCGTCCGATCCAGCGCCATCAGCTGGTCTATGCGGCGCTGGGCGACCGCATGCGGGAAGAGATCCATGCCTTGTCCATGAAGACCCTGACGCCGGACGAATTCCAGCAACAAAGCGCATGACCAAGGCGGACAACTGAGATGGACAAGCTACTCATCAACGGCGGACGCCGCCTGGCCGGCGAAATCACGATCGCCGGCGCCAAGAATGCGGCGTTGCCGATCCTGTGCGCCGGATTGCTGACCTCATCGACTCTGCATCTGTCGAACGTGCCGCACCTGCAGGACGTGGCCACGATGCTGAAGCTGTTGCGGCAGATGGGCCTGCGAATCGAACAGAGCGCGGAGCAGGACGGCGGACCAGACGGTGCCACCGGCGGTGGTGGCCGCATTGCCCTGACAGGCGATGCGATCGACCGGCTGGAGGCGCCCTACGAGATGGTCAAGACCATGCGCGCCTCGATCCTGGTGCTGGGCCCGTTGCTGGCGCGCTTCGGCGAGGCCCGTGTCTCGCTGCCGGGCGGCTGCGCCATCGGCTCGCGCCCGGTGGACCAGCACATCAAGGGCCTGCAGGCAATGGGCGCCGAGATCAGCATCGAAGCCGGCTACATCCATGCCCGCGCCAAGAAATTGAAAGGCACGCGGGTCGTGACCGACATGATCACCGTCACCGGCACCGAGAACCTGCTGATGGCAGCCACCCTGGCCGACGGCGAGACGGTGCTGGAAAACGCCGCGCGCGAACCGGAAGTGGTCGACCTGGCCAACCTGCTGGTGCGCATGGGCGCGAAGATCGACGGCATCGGCACCGATCGCATGGTGATCCAGGGCGTGTCCTCGCTGCATGGCGCGGAACACGCCGTGATCGCCGACCGCATCGAGACCGCGACCTTTCTGTGCGCCGTGGCAGCCGCCGGTGGCGACGTCACGCTGCGCCGCGCCCGCACCGACATCCTCGACGTCGCGCTCGACAAGCTGCGCGAGGCCGGCGTGGTGCTGACCTGCGGCGCCGACTGGATCCGGGTCCAGATGTCGGCGCGCCCGAAACCGGTCAGTTTCCGCACCACTGAATATCCGGGTTTTCCGACTGACATGCAGGCCCAGTTCATGGCGGTGAACTGCATCGCCGATGGCGCCAGCCGCGTCACCGAGACGATTTTCGAAAACCGCTTCATGCACGTGCAGGAAATGAACCGGCTGGGCGCGGCCATCATCATCGACGGCCACACCGCCAGCGTGGCCGGTGTCGAGCGCCTGGTCGGCGCGCCGGTCATGGCAACCGACCTGCGGGCTTCCGCCTCGCTGGTGATTGCCGCCCTGGCCGCGCAGGGCCAGACGCTGATCGACCGCATCTATCACCTGGACCGTGGCTACGATCGGATGGAAGCGAAACTCTCTGCCGTCGGCGCCGACATCGCGCGGGTGAAGGCATGACGCCCCCCGGCAGCATGATGCCATCCGGCAGCCCAGCCACCGGCGCGCCGGTACAGCTGACGCTGGCATTGTCGAAAGGCCGCATCTTCGAGGAAACCGTGCCGCTCCTGCGCGCGGCCGGCATCGAGGTCACTGAAGATCCCGAGACCTCGCGCAAGCTGATCCTGACGACCAACGATCCGCAGGTACGGGTCATCATCATCCGCGCGTCGGATGTGCCGACCTACGTGCAATACGGTGCAGCCGACCTGGGCGTGGCCGGCAAGGACGTGCTGCTTGAGCATGGTGGCGAAGGTTTGTATCAGCCGATTGATTTGAACATCGCGCGCTGCCGGATGTCGGTGGCGGTGCGCAACGGTTTCGATTACGCCAGCGCGGTGCGCCAGGGTGCGCGGCTGCGGGTGGCAACGAAATATCTGCTCACCGCGCGCGAGCATTTTGCCGCCAAGGGCGTGCATGTGGACCTGATCAAGCTGTATGGCTCGATGGAACTCGGCCCGCTGGTCGGCCTGTCGGATGCGATCGTCGACATGGTCTCGACCGGCAGCACCCTGCGCGCCAATGACCTGGTCGAGGTCGAGCAGATCATGGAGATTTCGGCGCGGCTGGTAGTGAACCAGGCCGCCCTGAAAATGAAACGCGCGCGTCTGCAACCGATCCTCGATGCCATCGAGGCCGCGGCAGCACGCCTGGCCTGAAACGCTTTACCCGCACCGCCGATTCACTTCATTCAACCTCCGACCGCCGCCATGCAGACTTCGACCACGCCCACCGCCACCACGCCAGCCCCATCGACGCAGACACCACCGCTGCACCTGCGCCGGCTGCATGCGGACGCGCCGGATTTCCGCAGCCAGCTGTCGGCAGTGCTGGCCTTCGACGCCACCGAAGACGCCGCCATCGACACGGCAGCTGCCACCATCCTGGCCGATGTGCGCCAGCGCGGCGACGCCGCGGTGCTGGAGCTGACGCGCCGCTTTGACCGGCTTGATGTGGCCGACCTGGCGAATCTGGAAGTGCCGCAATTGGAATTGCAGGCGGCCCTGGCCTCCCTTGCGCCAGCGCGCCGCGCCGCATTGCAGAGCGCCGCCGATCGCATCCGCAGCTTTCATGTGCGGCAAAAAGACGCTTGCGGCGCCGATGGTTTTGCTTATGTCGAAGCCGACGGCACCCGGCTCGGCCAGAAAGTCACGCCGCTCGACCGGGTCGGCATCTATGTCCCCGGTGGCAAGGCAGCCTATCCCTCGTCGGTGCTGATGAATGCTATTCCGGCCAAAGTCGCCGGCGTGGCCGAAGTGATCATGGTGGTGCCCACGCCCGATGGCGTGAAAAATCCGCTGGTGCTGGCCGCTGCCGCCATCGCCGGCGTCGACCGCGTCTACACCATCGGCGGCGCCCAGGCAGTTGGCGCGCTGGCCTACGGCACCGAGACCATCGGCGCGGTCGACAAGATCGTCGGCCCGGGCAACGCCTATGTTGCAGCCGCCAAGCGACGCGTCTTCGGCGTGGTCGGCATCGACATGATCGCCGGCCCGTCCGAGATCCTGGTGCTGTGCGATGGCACGACCGATCCGGACTGGATCGCCATGGACCTGTTTTCGCAGGCCGAACATGACGAACTGGCGCAATCGATCCTGGTCTGCCCGGACGCGGCCTATCTCGACCGGGTCGCGGCCAGCATCGCGCGCCTGTTGCCGACCATGCCGCGCCGGGACACGATCCGCACTTCGCTTGCCAATCGCGGCGCCTTCATTCTGGTGCGCGACATGGACCAGGCCTGCGAGATCGCCAACCTGATCGCTGCCGAGCATCTCGAAATTTCGACCGACAATCCGCAGCACTGGGCCGACCGCATCCGCCATGCCGGCGCCATGTTCCTCGGCCGCTATTCATCGGAATCGCTGGGTGACTATTGCGCCGGCCCGAACCACGTGCTGCCGACCTCGCGCACGGCGCGCTTTTCCTCGCCGCTTGGCGTCTATGATTTCCAGAAGCGCTCGAGCATCATCGAGGTCAGTCAGGCTGGCGCGGATACCCTGGGCCGGATCGCGCTCGAGTTGGCCACCGGCGAAGGGCTGGCCGCCCATGCCGAGTCGGCCCGCCTGCGGCTGCGCTAGCGGCTTGCCTGCGATGCGCGACTGGCGCAACCGGATTTTTTGCGATGATGTCCTCCATGGCATCGACCGCATTCCTGACGGCGTGATCGACCTGATCGTCGCCGATCCGCCTTATGGCCTGGGCAAGGACTATGGCAATGATTCGGACCGGCTCGGCACCGAAGAGTATCTGGCGTGGATGACGGTGTGGGTCGATGCGGTCCTGCCGAAACTGAAACCGAACGGCAGTCTGTATGTTTTCCTTACCTGGCGCCATTCGCCGGAAGTGTTCGTCATGCTCAAGCAGCGGCTGACCATGATCAATGAAATCATCTGGGACCGGCGGGTGCCGTCGATGGGCGGCAGCACGCGGCGCTTTTCATCGGTGCATGATACGGTCGGGTTTTTCGCCGCCGCCAAAAATTATTATTTCGATCTCGATGCGATCCGGGTGCCGTACGACGCCGTGACCAAGAAAGCCCGCACGCGGTCGATCTTCGCCGGCGCCAAGTGGCTTGAAGTCGGGTACAACCCGAAAGATGTCTGGAGCGTCTCGCGCCTGCACCGCGAACACCGCGAGCGTGCCGCGCACCCGACCCAGAAACCGCTGGAGATCGTCGAACGCATGGTGAAGGCGTCCTGTCCGCCCGGTGGCCTGGTACTCGACCCCTTCATGGGCAGCGGCACCACGGCGGTGGCGGCAAAACGCTGCGGGCGGGACTTCGTCGGTTTCGAACTCAATGCCGATTATTGCGCGCTCATCGAGGAGCGCTTGCAGCAAACCGCCTTGGTGGCTGCACAGGATGCTGCGTGAGGCGCCAGATACACGACAGCGCGAGACTGCACGAGACTGCATGAAGCCGCTTGAATTTGCACCAGACCAGATGAAACCGCGCGAATCTGCGCGAGACCGAACGATGCCGACCGACCTCTCTACCCGCAGGACCTGCGCATGCCCCTGATCGACAACATCATCCGTCCTGACGTCCGCGCCATGGCGGTCTATCACGTGCCCGACGCCTCCGGTTTCCTCAAGCTCGACGCCATGGAAAATCCGTATCAGCTGCCCGAGCCGCTGCGCCAGGCATTGGGTGCGCGCCTGGCCGAAGTGGCGCTGAACCGCTATCCGGTACCGTCGTATGCCAGCCTGAAGGCGAAGATCTGCCAGGCCCTGGGTGTGCCGGCGGGTTTCGATGTCGTGCTGGGCAATGGCTCGGACGAGCTGATCGCGATGGTGTCAGTCGCCTGTGCCCGGCCGGACGCCTGCGTGCTGGCACCGGTGCCGGGCTTCGTGATGTATGCGATGTCGGCGCAATTGTCCGGCCTGCGCTTCGTCGGCGTGCCGCTGCGCGCCGATTTCTCGCTCGACCTGCCGGCGATGCTCGATGCAATTGCCGTCAACCAGCCGGCAATCACCTACCTGGCCTATCCGAACAATCCGACCGGTGCGTTGTTCGATGCCGACGCCATGGTCCAGATCATCCGCGCCGTCGGCGACTCCGGTCTGGTGATCGTCGACGAAGCCTACCAGCCATTCGCGCAGGCCAGCTTCATGCCGCGCCTGGCCGAGTTCGATAACCTGATCGTCATGCGCACCGTCTCCAAGCTCGGCCTGGCCGGCATCCGGCTCGGCTACATGGCCGGCGCGGCGGCGTTGCTGACCGAGTTCGACAAGGTGCGCCCGCCCTACAACATCAACGTGCTGACCCAGGCGGCCGCCGAATTCATTCTCGACCATGCCGACATTCTCGACCAGCAGGCGGCGCATCTGCGGGCCGCGCGCGCGGATCTGGCACAGGCACTGGCGGCATTGCCGGGCATGACCGCCTTCGCCTCGGACGCCAATTTCATCCTGGTACGCATCACCGCGCCGCACACCGATGCCAACACGGTTTTTGCAAATCTGCTGACCCGCAAAGTCCTGGTAAAAAATGTGGGTAAAATGCATGTGTTGCTGCACGACTGCCTGCGCATCACCGTCAGCACGCCGGAAGAGAACGCGCAGTTGCTCGCAGCCCTGACAGCTGCGCTCGAAGCGCCCTCTGCAACGGCATAAGCAACGGCATAAGCAACGGCATCAACAACGGCATCGGCAACGACATCGGCAACGACGTAATACGCGGCATCTTCACCGGCGTCGGAACTTGCACTCCTTGCTTCGCTACACCATCCGCACCACTTTCGATCTTGAACGCCGCTCCTCACCACTGATCATCATGTCCACCGCCCGCACCGCAGAAGTCATCCGCACCACCGGCGAGACGCACATCCGGGTTGCCGTCAATCTCGACGGCACCGGCGTCCAGAGCCTGAACACCGGCGTGCCTTTTCTCGACCACATGCTGGACCAGATCGCCCGTCACGGTTTGATCGACCTGCAGATCGAGGCCAAGGGCGACCTGCACATCGATGCCCATCACACGGTCGAGGATGTGGGCATCACGTTCGGCCAGGCGGTGGCGAAAGCGATCGGCGACAAGAAAGGCATTCGCCGCTATGGTCATGCCTACGTGCCGCTGGATGAAGCGCTGTCGCGCGTGGTGATCGATTTCTCGGGCCGGCCCGGCCTGGAGTTTCATGTCCCGTTTACCCGCGCCATGGTCGGCGGTTTCGATGTCGACCTGGTCAATGAATTTTTTCAGGGTTTCGTCAATCACGCGCTGGTCAGCGTGCATATCGATAACCTGCGCGGCGTCAATTCGCATCATCAGTGCGAGACGGTCTTCAAGGCCTTCGGCCGCGCATTGCGGATGGCGGTCGAACATGATGCCCGCGCCGCCGGCACCATTCCCTCGACCAAGGGCAGCCTGTAACCGGCAGTGGCGTGATGAACAAGATCGTGGTGGTGGATTACGGCATGGGCAACCTGCGCTCGGTGGCGCAGGCACTGCGGCATGTGGCGCCGCAGGCCGACGTGCGCATCTCCGGTAGCGTGGACGACATCGCCAGCGCCGACCGATTGGTGTTTCCGGGGCAGGGCGCCATGCCCGACTGCATGCGCTGCCTGCGGGAATCCGGTCTGCAGGACGCTTTGATGCGCGCCGCCGACAGCAAGCCGATGCTGGGCGTGTGCGTCGGTGAGCAGTTGCTGTTCGACTGGAGCGAAGAAGGCGATGATGGCGGCACGCCTGGCCTGGGCCTGTTTCCTGGCAAGGTGGTGCGCTTCCGGCTGGATGGCAAATTGCAGGCCGATGGCTCGCGCTTCAAGGTGCCGCAGATGGGCTGGAACCGGGTCCGGCAGACGGTGTCCCATCCGCTCTGGCACGGCATCGCCGACGACAGCTATTTCTATTTTGTGCACAGTTATTACGCAGTGCCTGAAGACCATGCGCACACCGCCGGCCAGACCGATTACGGCGCCCCCTTTGCTTGCGCCGTGACGCGCGATAATATATTCGCCACGCAATTCCATCCGGAAAAAAGCGCTGCTGCTGGCTTGCAACTGTACAAGAATTTCATCGACTGGAATCCGTAACGATCCGTGCCGGGGCATGGCCAAAGCGTTGGCCGCACCCGGTGTCTTTTATCTGTTCCATCCACCACCGCGCCTTTGCGCCCACTGCCATGCTGCTCATTCCCGCAATCGACTTGAAGGACGGCCACTGCGTGCGGCTGAAACAGGGCGACATGAACCTGGTCACGGTGTTTTCCGAGAACCCGGCCGAGATGGCGCGTCACTGGCTGGCGCAAGGTGCGCGGCGGCTGCATCTGGTGGACTTGAACGGCGCCTTTGCCGGCAAGCCGAAGAACGAGTCGGCGGTGAAGGCGATCATCAAGGCCGTGCGTGAATACGCCCTGGAGCACGATCTCGATGAAATTCCGGTGCAGCTGGGCGGCGGCATCCGGGACCTCGACACCATCGAGCGTTATCTGGACGACGGCCTGTCGTACATCATCATCGGCACTGCGGCGGTGAAGAACCCCGGCTTCCTGCACGATGCCTGCAGCGCTTTTCCAGGCCGGATCATCGTCGGCCTCGATGCCCGCGACGGCAAGGTTGCAACCGACGGCTGGAGCAAGCTCTCGGGCCATGAGGTGCTGGACCTGGCCAAGAAATTCGAGGACTACGGTTGCGAGGCGATCGTCTACACCGACATCGGCCGCGACGGCATGATGGGCGGCGTGAACATCGATGCCACCGTCAAGCTGGCCCAGAGCATGACGATACCGGTGATCGCCTCCGGCGGCGTGCACAATGTCGGCGATGTCGAGCGCCTGTGCGCAGTTGAATTCGAAGGCATCGAAGGCGTGATCTGCGGCCGTTCGATCTACGAGGGCACGCTCGATCTGCGCTCGGCGCAGGCGCGGGCCGATGCACTCGCCACGGTGGACAATGGCGACGCAGACGCTGATGCCGGGACCGACGGCAGCACGACCACTGGCGGTGCCGCGAGCGATGCCTCCGGTCGCAGCGCCACATGACGCTGGCAAAACGCATCATTCCCTGCCTCGACGTCACCGCCGGCCGGGTCGTCAAGGGCGTCAATTTCCTGGAGTTGCGCGACGCCGGTGATCCGGTCGAAGTGGCACGGCGTTACGACGCGCAGGGCGCCGATGAAATCACCTTCCTCGACATTACGGCAACCTCCGATGACCGCGACCTGATTCTGCCGATCATCGAGGCGGTTGCCTCGACCGTCTTCATTCCGCTGACGGTGGGCGGCGGCGTGCGCGCGGTGGCCGACGTGCGCCGACTCCTGAACGCCGGCGCCGACAAGGTCAGCATCAACAGTGCGGCGATTTCGGAGCCGGCACTGGTGCGTGAATCGGCCCGCAAGTTCGGCTCCCAATGCATCGTGGTGGCGATCGACGCCAAGCGCCGCGCAGACGGCAGCGGCTGGGAGGTCTACACCCACGGCGGACGCAAGGCGACCGGACTGGACGCCGTCGCCTGGGCCTGCCGGATGGAAGAACTCGGCGCCGGTGAAATCCTGCTCACCAGCATGGACCGCGACGGCACCCGCTCCGGATTCGATCTGGCGCTGACCGCCGCCGTCTCCGACGCTGTAGGCATTTCCGTCATCGCCTCGGGCGGCGTCGGTGGCCTGCAGGATCTGGCTGACGGCATCCTGCAGGGCCATGCCGATGCGGTGCTGGCCGCCAGCATTTTTCATTATGGGCATCACGACGTGCAGGAAGCCAAACGGTTCATGTCGGCGCAGGGCATTCCAATGAGGCTGGCATGAGTGTCCAGGAAAAGTGGCTCAACCACATCCGCTGGGATGAACATGGCCTGGTGCCGGTGATTGCCCAGGAAGCCGGCAGCAAGGATGTACTGATGTTCGCCTGGATGAACCGCGACGCGCTGGCACAGACAATTGCCACCGGGGAAGCGGTCTACTGGAGCCGCTCGCGCAAGAAACTCTGGCACAAGGGCGATGAATCCGGTCATGTGCAGAAGGTGCAGGACATCCGTCTCGATTGCGACGAGGATGTCATCTTGCTGACGGTCGAGCAGACTGGCGGCATCGCTTGCCATACCGGGCGGCATTCGTGTTTTTACCAGCGCTTGGAGGCCAGCGAGAAGGGCGGAGAGTGGGTCGCCGTCGAGCCGGTCTTGAAAGATCCCGCCAGCATGTACCAGCACGATTGACGCTGCAACTGCAGCGCCGGTTGGGCAAAGGATGAATGAATCGCATGAGTGACACCCTGAAACGCCTGTCGGACGTGATCGAATCGCGCAAGCTGGAAAACGGCGGCGATCCGGCCGTCTCGTACGTCGCCCGCCTGTTCCAGAAAGGCGACGATGCGATCCTCAAGAAGATTGGCGAAGAGGCCACCGAAACCGTGATGGCGGCCAAGGATGCGCGTGTCGACGGCGACGCGTCGAAAGTGCTCTATGAATGTGCCGACCTCTGGTTTCACAGCCTGATCCTGCTGGCCCAGTTCAAGCTCACGCCGCAGCAGGTGCTGGATGAACTGGCGCGCCGGGAAGGCTTGTCCGGCATCGATGAGAAAGCCGGGCGCAAGCTCGACGGGCGTGAAGCCGAAGAAGCGCGCAAGACCTGAAAGTCGATGGTGGAAGAACCGGGTCAGGCCAGCCGAGGCCGGCGCGCGACAAGGAGCCGCTCTCTGCCGATCTCCGCGTTGCTTGGAGATGCCTGAACCTTCAAACCTGATACACCGGCAAGCTTATTCGAACGGAGCGAACGATGGAGAGCTGTATTTTTTGCAAGATTGCCGATGGTACGATTCCATCGAAACGCATTTACGAAGATGCCGAGTTGATTGCTTTCCACGACATCAATCCCGCGGCGCCAGTGCATCTGCTGATTATCCCCAAGCAACACATTGCGACGCTGGCGGAGTGCGGTGATCAGCATGCCGCATTGTTGGGTAAGATGTTGCTCATCGCGCCGAAGCTGGCGCAGGAACATGGCTGCGGTTATGTGGCAGCCGGTGCGGCGGGCGCAGCTGGCAGCGGTGGATTCAAGACACTGTTCAACACCGGTCCTGACGGTGGTCAGGAGGTGTACCATCTGCACATGCATGTCATCGGTGGGCCGAAGCCATGGCGCGGGCAAC
>JAYTLK010000085.1:0-5182 GCA_043729515.1 Herminiimonas sp. | reverse complement strand
AAATGCCAGAATGTCGGAATTGGTGACATCGAGCAAGGCGATGCCGCGCTCTCCGAGCCATCGTATGAATTTCCCAAACATCAGGACGTAAATTCGGGCTGAAGTAGCTCGCATCGGTACCGGTATTGCCGTCTTCGCCGACGTTGCCTGCCGGCGGCCGAGCAATTGAAACTCCGGGCTGAGAACGAAGGCTTCGAATGCGACCAGAGGGTCAGCGCGCCATATATTGGCATTATCAAAAAGCGATTCCATTGTAAATCCTATAAATGCAACTAACGATAGTTTTCTTTTGCGAGCTTTTATGCTTGATAGTTGCCTGCAGTCTTGTTAGTTGCATCATTACTGGCTTGGCGCAATACGTCAACCTCATTCGATAGGGCGAAGGGTTCATGCATGACGCCTGTCATCCAGCATTGCCGCCACAGCTCGCCGATCTGACTGGCTGACTAAAAGCCGATCACCGCACCATCCGTGCGTGGCTCGGTACCGCCCGCATACACCCCATCCATCCCGCGCCATATGATCTGTCCCCGTCCGAATGCCAGTCGGTTGTTTTGCCAGTTGACTTCGTGGCCAAGACCTTCCAGACCGCGGAACAGATGCTCGCTCGTATTGCGCTCGATATGCACCACCCGGCCCGACTCCCATTCCCAGCGGGGCGCGTCCAGGCAGGCTTGTGGATTGAGGCCGAAATCAACCGCATTCATGACCATCTGCACATGGCCTTGCGGTTGCATGAAACCACCCATGACGCCAAATGGCCCGACCGGCTGACCGCATCGGGTCAGAAAACCCGGGATGATCGTGTGATACGGGCGCTTGCCCGGTGCCAGACAATTCGGATGAGATGGATCAAGCGAAAAATTGTTGCCCCGGTTATGCAGGCTGATACCGGTGCCTGGCACGACCATGCCACTGCCGAAGCCCATGTAGTTGCTCTGGATGAGTGACACCATGTTGCCCTCGCCATCTGCCGTACTCAAATAAACGGTACCGCCTCTTGGCGGCACGCCCGGCATCGGCAAGCCTGCATGCGCGCCAATGTGCTTGCGGCGCTCATCTGCATAGGCTTCAGATAACAGATCGGCCACGCTCACCCGCATGTGGCTTGCCTCTGCAATATGCGCCAGGCCGTCAGCAAAGGCCAGCTTGATCGCTTCGATCTGCCGGTGCATCGTCAATACCGAATCGCGCTCGCTAAAATCAAACCCTTTCAGGAGGTTGAGGGCAATCAGCGCCACCAGGCCGTGTCCGTTGGGAGGAATTTCCCAAACGTCATATCCCCGATAATTCACGCTGATCGGATCAACCCACTCCACTTGATAGGCGGCCAGATCACCTATGCTCAGGTGCCCTCCGGCTGCCTGCACGAAGCTGGCAATTTTTTCAGCAAGGCTGCCGCGATAAAACGCAGCGCCTTTGTCTTCGGCAATCGATTGCAGCGATGCAGCATGTCCAGGCGAGCGCCAGATTTCACCGGCCGCGGGCGCGCCCTGCGGTGCGAAGGTATCGAACCAGTGCTTGAAATACGGTTCGGAAAACTGGCATCGAAACAAGGTCGTCGCTTGCTGCCATGCATGGGCCACCGACGGCGATACCGGAAAACCGTCCTGCGCATAGCCGATTGCAGCTGCCATCGAGCGCGTTAGTGGCAGGTTCCCGAAGCGCTCGGCCATTGCTGCCCACGCAGCAGGTGTACCCGGCACCGTCACTGGCAGCGGCCCGTATTTCGGCATCGATGCATGGCCCAGCGCCTGCATCGATTCCAAGCTGCAAGCTGCCGCTGCCGGTCCGCTGGCATTCAAGCCGTGCAGGCGCCCGCCGTGCCAGATCAGCGCAAACGCATCGCCGCCGATGCCGTTGGCCGTCGGCTCCAGAACAGTCAGTGCCGCTGCGGTGGCAATGGCGGCATCGATTGCATTGCCGCCTTGCTGCAGCACGGCAAGCCCGGCCTGGGCAGCCAATGGCTGCGACGTCGCCACCATGCCGCGCCGGGCGTAGACCACGTTTCGGCGCGAGGCGTAGGGATAAGATTGTGCATCGAAGGACAACATCGATTGCAGCCTTTCAGGGAACGGTTCAGCGATGGCGCGGATCGAGTGCGTCGCGCAAGCCATCGCCGAGGAGGTTAAACGACAGAACCAGAAGGAAAATCGACAGCCCGGGCCAGATCGCCATCCAGGGCGCATGGTCGACATAGTTCTTGGCAGTGTTGAGCATGCTGCCCCAGCTCGGCGCCGGTGGTTGCTGACCAAGGCCGAGAAACGAAAGACTGGCTTCGGCAATCACGGCAGCAGCGATTGCCAGCGTTGACTGCACGATCAGCGGCGGCAATACGTTGGGGAGAATATGGCACAGGGCAATGCGCCACCGCGAATTGCCCACGGCACGCGCTGCCTCCACGAAATCTTCGACCTTGACCGCCAGCACCTGGGCCCGGGTCAACCGGACGAACACCGGCGTGGCCGAAATGCCGATGGCGATCATTGCGTTCGTCAGGCTGGGGCCCAGGAAGGCCGCAAGGGCAATTGCCAGGATCAAGAATGGAATCGCCAGCATGGCATCGGTCGTGCGCGAGATGACGCCATCGACCCAGCCGCCAAGGTAGCCCGCCAGAAGGCCTAGAGGCACCCCCAGGGCCATCGATATGGCAACCGATACCAGACCCGCCAGCAGCGACGCGCGCGCGCCCCAGACGACCCGTGACAGGACATCGCGGCCTAGTTCGTCGGTACCGAACCAGTGCGCCGCCGATGGTGCCTTGCGCACCGCGCTCCAGCTCGTTGCCACCGGGTCGAACGGGGCGATCCAGGCAGCGCCGATGGCCATGACGACGAAGATCAGCACGATCACCAGGCCCAGCATCGCGCCGCGCCGGCGCAGCAGGCGCCGCCAGGCGCGCTGGCCCGGCGTTCTTTCGCGCGGCGTTGCCAGCGCCGCGTCGCTGCCAAGTTCCGGCCCGTTGGCCACGCCTTGAACTGGCCGGGCGGCGGCAAGCGTTCGGGCACGCAAATCGACAGACTTCATGCTCAGCCCCGCAGTCTTGGATTGACGACAAAATACGCCAGGTCGGCCACCAGATTCAGCAGGATGTACACACTGGAAGTGAACAGCACTACCCCCTGGACCACCGCATAATCGCGATTGAACACCGCATCGACGATCAGCTTGCCGAAACCCGGGATCGAAAACACTTGCTCGGTCAGGACAGCGCCGGAGAGCAGCGTGCCGAATTCGAGGGCGCCCAGGGTGATGATCGGCGTCAGTGCATTTCGCAAGGCGTGGCGCAGCACCACGCGGCGCTCGGTCAGGCCCTTGGCACGGGCAGTACGGACATAGTCGGCGTTCAATACCTGCAGCATGGCACTGCGGGTGTGGCGCATCAGCACGGCGGCAATCGCATTGCCGAGCACGAAGGCCGGCATGATCATCGACAGCAGGTTGGCGCGCAGGTCATCGAAGGGACTGACATAGCCGGAGGCCGGCAGCCATCCCAAATTGACCGCAAACAGGAGGATCAACAGGATGCCGAGCCAGAAATTCGGTGTTGACAGCCCCCACAGCGCAAACAGATTGGCCGCATAATCCCAGGCCGAGTCCTTGGCCACCGCCGAAATAATCCCGGCCGGAATGCCGATCACCAGCGCGATCACCATTGCCAGCCCGGCCAGCTCCAGCGTGACCGGCAGTTTTTGCAGAATTAATTCCCGCACCGGTTGCTGGATGCGCAGCGACTCGCCGAAGTCGCCGCGCAGGACGCCGCCGATCCAGTAACCGTAGCGTACCGGCAGCGGCTCATCGAGATGGAGCTTCTTGTGCAGGTAGGCCACGACCTGCGGATCCTGGTCTTCGCCGGCCAGGATCACCGCCGGATCGCCCGGCAGCAATTGCTGCAGGCAAAAAATCAGGATCGTCACCAGAAAGACGGTCGGCACCAGCGCCGCCAGCCGTTGCACCAGGTAGCTGCCCATGGCCGCCTACAGTTTCAGACCCTGCACTCGCACCAGTCCGTCCGGTACCGTACGCAAGCCGGTCAGCTTCTTGTTGTATGCCCACAGCCAATGCCGGTGATACAGATAGACGATCGGCCGTTCCTTGATGATTTCGGCGGCCAGCTGCTCGAACAGTTTCGTGCGCTGGGCGACATCGAGCGTACTCCGCGAGCGGGTCAGCAGCGCGTCGACTTCCGGCTTGCAGAAGCCCGGATAGTTCAATGGCTGCTTGCAGCCGTAGAAGCTGAACAGGTTGCCGTCAGGGTCGGCCCGGCCGCTCCAGTTCAAGAGATACGCCTCATATTGCCCCTTGTCGGCCAGGGCCAGCGAACTGGCGAACTCGGTCGACTGGATCTTCATGTCGAAGCCTGCCTCCTTGACCATTGCCTGCACCACTTGTGCCACCTTCTGTGCATCGGAAGTCGTCGGCGTCATCAGGGTAAAACTCGGGTTGGGTACGCCAGCTTCCTTCAGCAGCGCCTTGGCACGGGCGATGTCGCGGCGCGGCACCGGATCGTTCTTGGCGTAATAGATGTTTGACGGCGCCACCCACTGGTTGCCGACCTCGCCCTCGCCATCCATGGCAACCTGCACGATGCCTTCCCGGTCCAGCGCCAGCTCGAACGCCTGGCGCACGCGGGCGTCGCGTCCCAGCGGATTTTTTTGGGCCAGATCACTCTTGCCGGTGTTGATGGTGATGCCTTGATAGCCCAGCTCGGTGATGCGGGCCACGCCGAAGCGGTTATCCGATTTCAGGCCGGCGATGTCGGAGGACGCCACCCGCTCGATGAAATCGAGCTGGCCGGAACGCAGGTTGGCCAGGCGGACGGTGGAGTCGACGATCGGCTGGAATACGACCTTGTCGAAATGGATCGATCCCTTGTCCCAGTAATTGGCGAAGCGTTGCAGCACGATGCGGTCCTGGGCCACCCGCTCGCTGAACTGGAACGGACCGGCGCAGACCGGTTTCGTGCCGAAGCCGGTCGGGTTTGCCTGCGCCGCCTTGGGCGAGACCATCATCCCGGCGCGATCGGCCAGCACCGACAGGAGCGGCGCGAACGGCGCGCTCAAGTGCAGGCGCACCGTCATCGGGTCGGCCACCTCGACGCTGGCAACAGGCAGCAATTCTCCACGCCGGTTGCCGCAATCGCCATGCTGCTGGCCGCCAGCGCCGGCGCCCAAACCCTGCG
>JAYTLK010000084.1:0-16170 GCA_043729515.1 Herminiimonas sp. | reverse complement strand
ATCGGACAGGTCAATGTCAAGGCCAAGACCAACGAAAAAATGGGTTTTCTGGGCCGCGAGGAAGGCATCGCTGCAGAGGCGGTGGTGCTGCTCAGCGCCGCGTCGTAGCCAGCGGAAACGATATCGCCACCCGCAGGCCATGCGGCTGCCGGTTGTCGATGCGCAGCGTGCCGAAATGGCGGCGCACGACCCGCTCGACGATCGCCAGCCCCAGGCCAGAGCCATTGGCCTGTCCGCGCGCCGTATCGAGCCGGGTGAATGGACGCAGCAACCGGTCGATCTCCTGCTCCGGCACACCGTCGCCATGGTCACTGAACTCCACCCAGGCGCGGCCTTGGCGGACTTCGCACGAGATGTCTATCTGCAGTGTCTCGGCATCTTGGGTCCTGCCATAACGGCGGGCGTTTTCCACCAGATTGGCGAAAACCCGCTTCAGGTCGACAGGGTTGCCCATGATTGCGATATCCGGTGCAATGGCGGTGTCGATGCGGGCGCCGGCAATGCGGGTGGCGTCTTGTGCAATGTCCTGCAACAGCGCCGGCAGGTCGACCGGCACGAAGCTGGTGCTGTCGGTGGGGCGGGCATAGTCGAGGAACTGGCCGATGATGGCATCCATCTGGCGCAGGTCCGATTGCATGCCTTCTCGGGCAGCCTGATCGAAGCCCGCCATCTCGACTTCGAGCTGCATGCGCGCCAGTGGCGTGCGCAGATCGTGCGAGATCCCGGCCAGCACCACTGCCCGGTCGGATTCGATGCGTTTGAGGTCATCGACCATCTGGTTGAAGCTGCGGTTGGCATCGCGAATCTCGGCCGGCCCGGCCTCCGGCAGGGGATCAGGTTGGCCACCCTTGGCTATCGCCCGTGCCACCGCCGTCAGCCGCGCCAGCGGCAGGTTGATCAGGCGGGAGATGAAGACGGCGCCGACCAGGGCGATGAAGAGGGTGATGGCTGCCCAGCCAAGCCACTGCAGGCCGGATGTGCCTGCCACGCGCTCGCGATCGAGCCGCAACCAGTAATCATCGTCGTCGATCTTGAAGCTGACCCAGAAGCCGGGCGCATCGTTGACCGTTCCGGCAAAGCGCGTATCGGCGCCCAACCGCGCGCGCACCGTCTCCCGCACCATTGGCATCAGGCTGGTTTCAGGTGGCGGCTCGACCCGGTCATTGTCCTCCAGCGGATAGATGCGAATGCCCTCGTTGCTGGCCAGGTCGAACAGCAGTTCGCGCCGCAGGTCCGGCGCCGAGTGGGCCAGCGCGGCGCGGGTGATGGTGACCATCGAGATCACCTGCGCGGCAATCTGGTTGGCGCGTGGCGCGCGTTCGATGATCCGATAGCTCGCCACCCAAGCCGCCATGCTGGTAGCGATCATGAAAGCCAGCAGGAAGAAGGTGCGCCAGAACAGCCCGCTGCCAAGCCAGGCGAAAGGCACGGAGGCGCCATCGGTTCGATTGGCGATGCCGGGCGCCGGAGTCGTCATGCCAGCCGCATCGGAAAGGCTTTTCACGGCGGCAGCCTAGCGCGGCTGGCCCTCGGGGATGAACACGTAACCCAGGCCCCAGACGGTCTGGATGTAGAGGGGATTCGACGGGTCCGGTTCGAGCAACTTGCGCAGGCGGGATATCTGTACGTCGAGACTGCGGTCGAAGACTTCGTATTCGCGCCCACGCGCCAGTTCCATCAGTTTTTCACGCGAGAGCGGCTGCCGGGCATGGCGCGCGAATACTTTCAAGACAGAGAATTCCCCAGTCGTCAGCGGCACCGACTCGCCATTTTTTTTCAGCGTGCGGGTACCGAGGTCGAGCACGAAATCACCGAAAACGAACGATTGCGGCGTCTCCGACGGCGCGCCTGGCAATTCGTCCGGCCCGACCCGGCGCAATACCGCGCCGATCCGTGCAACCAGTTCGCGCGGATTGAATGGCTTCGGCAAATAATCATCGGCGCCCATTTCCAGCCCGACGATGCGATCGACATCTTCACCCTTGGCGGTAAGCATGATGATCGGCGTCATGTCACCCGCGCCGCGCAACCGGCGGCAAATCGAGAGCCCGTCTTCCCCCGGCAGCATCAGGTCCAGCACCAACAGATCATACCGTTCGCGAATCCACAGCTTGTTCATGGCCTGCGCGTTTTCGGCGGTGACGACATTGAAACCCTGTTCGGTCAGATAGCGCCGCAGCAGGTCCCGCAGCCGCACGTCGTCGTCGACGACCAGGATCTTCGATTGGTGCGCCGTATTTCCTGCGACGCCGGAGGGAGAGGTGTTTGTCGTATTCATATCTGTATGGTAACGTCGAAATCTGACAGGGTAGAGAGTTACTCTGTGGCATTACAAAGTGTTACAAACTTTACCTCAAAGACGTTCAGGCGCCAAACGAAGAAGCCTACACTTTGTCAGGTCACCAGCGAGGCGACAACTTGCAGTTTTTCTCTTAGGCCGTTCACATGCGCATGCGCTTCATTCACAGTTTGCTGATCGTGTTGCTCGGTGCGAGCAGCCTGTTCGCGCACGCCGGTGATGGGGACCATCGCGAGCAAGGCCGCAGTAACGCTAGCAATGGTGGCAATGGTGGCAACGGCGCTGACGGCGCGTATCCGGGTGCCCGCGACGAGGGGCGTGAGCAGCGCCAGGCAGCGCGCCAGGAGCGCCAGCGTGACGTGCGCGCAGTGCAACAGACGCCGCCGCCCGAGCAGCATGGCGAGGGCCAGCAGGATCGGCGCGGCAACCGCATGTCGCCCGAAGACCGGCGTGCCTTGCGCCGGCAGATCGATCAGGCAAGTCACGACATCTACGCGCCGAATCGCTGAATCGCTGTAACCCTGTAACGCGAAGCGCGCAACGTGCCTGACCGCGTGGCATCCAGGATGGCCGGCGTGGCACGTGTGATGTGAACGACCTCTTCCATTTTGACATTCCTCCGATCGACCAAGCGTGGGCAGCACCCGGCCGGTCAATCCGTGATTTTTCCACGCAATGCCTTGACCTGGGAACGCGTCGCCTTCGTGTCCAGCCGCCGGCGTTGCGAGCCTGCAGTGGGTCGGGTTGCACGGCGAACCGGGGGGACGGCAGTCACGCTGTCGACGAGGTCCTGCAAACGCCGCAGCGCTGCTTCCCGGTTCTTTTCCTGCGACCTGGCCTGCTGCGCCTTGAGCACCAGCACGCCCTCGACCGTGATGCGGGAGTCGCGCAGCGCCAGCAGGCGTTGCTTGATCTCGTCGGGCAGGGAAGAGGCACCGATGTCAAAGCGAAGGTGGATCGCACTCGACACCTTGTTGACGTTCTGTCCGCCCGGACCCTGGGCGCGGATCGCCGTCAGTTCGACCTCGCTTTCGACGATCGTCACCTCGAAGACGGTCATGACCGACCCGCCGCGGCGATTGCGCTTGCCAAGGCAAGATCATCAGGTCTATTTCGATCGATGGCCAGCTCTGTAGTCGCCTGCGCCAATTCACGATACAACGCCGCCCACGCCGGTCTGGCCGCCTGCAGCGCGTCCTGTTGACGCTGCACTGTCGCCGTATCGCCGCGGGCAATCGGCCCGGTGAGCGCTGCCGCAGGGCCAAGCCGACCTGCATTCGTCGCCGCTTCCTGCAAGAGCGGTGCGATCAAGGTCAGCGCATCGGCAGGAGCGATGCCGGCGGCGCCATAAACCTTCATCGCCACGTCGGCCAGCACGACCACGTAGTTGGAAGCGAACACTGCTGCGGCGTGATAGAGCGTCTTGTTGGCAGCGTCGATGGCAAAGACACGGGCACCGACAGCCTCGAACAATGCGCGCAGGATGGGCACTGCTGGGGCATCGCCTTCGATGCCGCAGCCAGTGCCGGCGAAGCCTGCTGCAACGCTTGCCGGATCGGCAAAGCTGCGCACCGGATGGATGCTGGCCGTGCGCATGCCGGCCTGCCGTACTGCATCGAGCACGTCCGTGGTCAGAGCGCCGCTGCAGTGGAACACCAGTGCGCCGGCCGGCAGGCCCGCAGCAGCGAGGGTAACGCTGCAGCCGGCGATCGCGTCGTCCGGTACCGACAGCACGTACACGTCAGCCGAACGCAACGTGGACAAGTCGGTGACCGCGCGCCCGGCTCCGATGAAATCGACCGCTTTCTGCGCGCCGGGCAGGCAGCGCCCGGCAACGTCGAGGACGACGGCGACGCCAGCCTGCGTGAAGATGCGGCCGAGCGCCTTGCCGACCCGGCCGGGGCCGATGATCGACAGGGTGGTCATGGCGTTGCCGTCCCCATGTCAGGCCGCTGTCTGTTCGAGCGCTTCCTGATGCGCGAGCCACTCCGCTTCCAGTTGCGCGATTTCCTTGGCATAGAACGCCTGGTCGGTCAGCTGCGTCTTCAATTCCTTCTTGTTCGCCTGGTCATACATCAGCGGATCCGCCAGACGGACATCGACTGCTGCTTTTTGTGCCGTGCGCTTGGCGATCTGCTCCTCGAGCTTCTTGATCTTGGCTTCGATCGGCTTCTTGCGGGCAGCCAGGCGCGCGCGTTCTTCGGCGTCGTTGCGCTTCTGATCACGGCGGTCGCTGCCCGATTGGCTCGGCGACGACACGGCGCTGAGGCCGCCGCCGGCGCCTGGAGGCAACGCGACTGCCGCGCCGGCCTTCGCGGCGGTCGCAGGCGCCGGTGTTGAAACAGGTGCAGCGCCACCGACCTTGTTGGCCAGCTTGGTCTTGAACAGCCAGTCGCGGTAGTCGTCGAGGTCGCCATCGAAGGGCTGCAGCTTGCCGTCGGCCACGATGATGAACTGGTCGGTGGTGGCGCGCAGCAGATGCCGGTCATGCGAGACGACCACCAGCGTGCCCTCGAACTGCGCCAGCGCCATGGTCAGCGCTTCGCGGGTTTCGAGATCGAGGTGATTGGTCGGCTCGTCCAGCAGCAGCAGGTTCGGTCGTTGCCAGACGATCAGCGCCAATGCCAGCCGAGCTTTTTCGCCCCCGGAGAACGGCGCGATCTTGCTGGTCACCATGGCGCCGTTGAAGTTGAAGCTGCCGAGAAAATTGCGCAGTTCCTGCTCCCGCACGGTCGGTGCGATATGGCCAAGGTGCCAGAGCGGGGACTCCTCATGACGCAGCATCTCGACCTGGTGCTGGGCAAAATAGCCGATCGCCAGGCCCTTGCCGAACTGGCTGTCGCCGGCCAGTGGCGCAAGTTCGCCGGCAATCGTCTTGATGAGCGTGGATTTGCCGGCGCCGTTCACACCCAAGAGGCCGATCCGCTGGCCGATCTGCAATGAAAAATTGATGCCGGAGACGATCTTCTTCTCCGTTACGTCATGACTGTCAGGTGACTCCGTGCGGTAACCGGCATCGACGTCTTCCATCACCAGCAGCGGATTGGGCGCATTCGCCGGCTCGCGGAATTCGAAAGAAAACTCGGCAGCCGCGCGCAGCGGCGCCAGCTCCTCCATCTTCGCCAGCGCCTTCATGCGGCTCTGGGCCTGGCGCGCCTTGCTGGCCTGTGCCTTGAAGCGGCTGATGAATGATTCCAGATGCGCGCGCTGCCGGGTCTGCTTTTCCAACGCACCCTGCGCCAGGATCATCTGCGCTGCGCGCTGGCGCTCGAAGCCGGAATAATTGCCGCTGTAGCGCTTCAACTTGCGCTCGTCGATATGCACGATGACGTTGACCACGCCATCCAGAAAATCCCGATCATGGGAAATGATGATCAGGGTACCGGCATAGCGCTTCAACCAGTCTTCCAGCCAGATGATGGCGTCCAGATCCAGATGGTTCGTGGGTTCGTCCAGCAGCAGCAGGTCGGAGGGGCACATCAGTGCCTGCGCCAGATTCAGCCGCATGCGCCAGCCACCGGAAAAACTGGCCACCGGTCGCTGCATCTGGTCGAGCGTGAAGCCCAGGCCGGTCAGCAATTGCTCGGCGCGCGAACGCACCGTGTAGGCATCCGCGTCAGCGAGCGCGCTGTACAGGTCGCCGATCAGCAGGCCGTTGGCGCTGGTTTCCGGTTCGCTCTCCAGGAACGCGAGTTCGTCTTCCAGGCGGCGCAGGGTGACGTCGCCATCGATCGCATATTCGATTGCCGGACGGTGCAGTGCCGGTGTCTCCTGCGCGACATACGCCATGCGCCAGCGCGCCGGAAAATCGATGCTGCCCAGATCGGCATGCAGCTCGCCGCGCAGCAGGCCGAACAGGCTGGACTTGCCAGCGCCGTTGGCTCCGATCAGGCCGATCTTGTCGCCCGGGTTGAGGGTGAGGTCGACATTGTAGAGCAGCGGCTTGATGCCGCGGGCGAGAGTGACTTGCTGAAAACGTATCATTGCGGGTCCATGCGATTCATTTGATTCATGCCGGTGAAGATCATCCGGCCAGTTGTTCTGCAGTAAGCATGAAGACCATGTCGTCGCCGGCGCTGGTGGTCAGCCAGGTCAGTTCCAGATCGGGAAATGCGGCTTCGGCATGCACGCGCTCGTTGCCGATTTCAACCACCAGAATGCCGCCCGGGCGTAACCGGCTGCGGGCACCCTCGACGATCCGGCGCACCAGATCCATGCCGTCGCTGCCGCCGGCAAGCGCGATCTGCGGTTCATGCCTGTATTCATCGGGCAGGCGCTGCATCGACATGGCGTTGACATAGGGTGGATTGGTGACGATCAGGTCATATTGCTTGCATCCGGTGCTGGCGTAGAGGTCCGCCGCGACCAGGTCAATGCGGTCCGCCATTTGATAGGTGTCGACATTGCGTCGGGCCACGTCCAGCGCATCAGCGGAAATATCGACCGCATCGACCATGGCCTCGGGAAATGCGTCCGCTAGCAGGATCGCCAGGCAGCCGGAGCCGGTGCATAGTTCCAGGATGTCGGTCACGCTACCGGGCTCGGCGACCCAGGGAGAAAATTGATCTGGAATCAATTCGGCGATGAACGAGCGTGGCACCAGCACGCGCTCGTCAACATAAAAACGGTATTCCCCGAGCCAGGCTTCGTGGGTGATGTAGGCAGCCGGGACGCGTTCCTGACTGCGCCGGGAAATCACGCTCAACACGTTGTCGATTTCTTCCGGCAGCAGGCGCGCATCCAGAAACGGATCGAGGCGGTCCAAAGGCAAGTGCAGCGTATGCAGGATCAGATAGGCTGCTTCATCCATCGCATCGCTGCTGCCGTGGCCGAAATGCAGACCGGCGCGGTTGAATTGCGTGACCGCATGGCGCAGCAGGTCGCGGACCGTGGTAAAGGCGGTGGGGTTCATCGGTTGCCAATCAGGGTTGCGCATGCAGGACGCGCGAATCAGGAAAAAAAAGCGAGTGGAAATTGCGGATGAAAATTACGGATCAACGTTACGCACAAACGTTACGGATGAACGTTACTGGGAAAAGCAACCAGATGGCGCGCTATCCGTGGCTAGTCCGCTAGTATGCCGCATTGCGGACTATCTGCCGTACTGCGTCTTCACGCGACGACGCATCAGAGCAGCAAATTCTCCAGCGTACGGCGGTAGATGTTTTTCAGGGGATCGATCGTATCGATGACGATGTGCTCGTCGATCTTGTGGATGCTGTCGTTGAGCGGGCCGAATTCGACGACTTGCTTGCAGATGCGCGCAATGAAGCGGCCGTCGGAGGTGCCACCGGTGGTCGAGAGTTCCGGCACCAGATCGGTCTCGGCGCGGATTGCCTGCGACAGGGCGTCGCTGAGCGTGCCGCGCGGGGTCAGGAACGGCAGACCGCTGACAGTCCAGGTCAGGCCGTATTCCAGGGCGTGCCGGTCGAGGATATCGCGGGTCCGTTGCTGCAGGCCCTCGACCGTGCTGGCCGTGGAAAACCGGAAATTGAAGTCCATCACGACTTCACCGGGAATCACGTTCGACGCGCCGGTGCCACCGTGGATGTTGGAGGCCTGCCACGACGTCGGCAGGTAATAGTCGTTACCGGCATCCCATTGCTCGGCGGCCAGTGCAGCCAGTGCCGGCGCCATCTGGTGGATCGGATTGCGCGCCAGTTGCGGGTAGGCGATGTGACCTTGCATTCCCTTGATGGTCAACTTGCCCGACATGCTGCCGCGACGGCCATTCTTGATCGTGTCCCCCAGGCAGATTGACGAGGTCGGTTCGCCGACCAGGCAATAGTCGAGCTTCACGCCGCGTTCTTCCAGCAGCTTGCAGACGACGACCGTGCCGTCGGTGGCCGGACCTTCTTCATCGCTGGTGATCAGGAAACCGATCGAGCCGCCGTGATCCGGGTGCGCAGCGACGAATTCTTCGACGGCGACCAGCATTGCCGCGATCGAGGTCTTCATGTCCGCCGCTCCCCGTCCATAAAGCTTGCCGTCGCGGATGGTTGGCACGAATGGGTCCGAGGTCCATTGCGCCAGGGGCCCGGTCGGCACTACATCGGTGTGGCCGGCAAAGACCAACAGCGGCGCGGTGGTGCCCCGGCGTGCCCAGAGATTCGTGACCTTGCCTGACATGACCGGCTCGCAAATGAAACCCAGCGGCGCCAGCAGTTGGGTCAGTTTGGCCTGGCAGCCGTTGTCGGCTGGCGTGACAGACGACAGCGCGATCAGTTCTTTGGTCAGTGCCAGTGTTTTGCTCATGATGGATTCTGTCGCGTCGATGTCCGCAAGGACAAAAGGGATTGATACCGGGTTTCGTCGAAGCCGATCTCAACCTGATCGCCAACTTGCAGAACCGGGCGTTTCATGATCGACGGCGCTTCCTGCAACAGCGTGATGGCAGCGGCAGCGTCGGTGACCATGGCCTGGCGACCGGCAGGAAGCGTGCGCCAGGTGGATCCCTGCCGATTGACCAGACGCTCCCAACCGGTGCGGCTGATCCAGGCATGCAACAGGGACGCTGGAAGCGGCGCCTTTCTGATGTCATGGAAAGCATGACTCACTGCTTGCGCCGTCAGCCAGGCGCGCGCTTTCCTGACCTGATCACAATGCGGAATGCCGAAAAGGATGATATCCGCGGGAGGCGGCAAGTCAGACATTGAGCGTGAATTCAGTGAAGGTGGCGCCTTCGTCCGCGGCGGGCGACGGTGCCGATGTCGGCTCCAGCGGTTTCTCCGCCTTGTTGTTGAGCAGCCAGAACAGGTTCGTTGCGGAATCGGCGTGGGACATCGCTTCTTCCTTCGTGATCACGTTGGCCGAAATCATCTGCAACAAGGCTTGCTCGAACGTTTGTGAGCCCGGTGCCATGCTTTTTTCGATGGCTTCCTTGACCTGGCCGAGATCCCCTTTTTCGATCAGTTCAGCGACATGGCGCGTGTTGAGCAGGATTTCGACCGCCGCGCGGCGGCCGCCATCGATGGCCGCGATCAGGCGTTGCGACACCACTGCCTTCAAGGTCGCGGCCAGGTCCGCCAATAGCGCCTGCCGGTTCTCCAGCGGGAAAAAATTGATGATCCGGTTGAGTGCCTGATAGCTGTTGTTCGCATGCAAGGTCGCGACGACCAAATGGCCTGATTGGGAATACGCAATGGCGGCCGACATCGTTTCCTTGTCGCGGATTTCGCCGATCAGGATGCAGTCCGGCGCCTGGCGCAGGGCATTTTTCAGGGCCAGGCCGAGGGAGGCGGAATCGGAGCCGATTTCACGTTGATTGACGATCGAGCGCTTGTTCTTGAACAGGAATTCGATCGGATCTTCCAGCGTCAGGATATGGCCGGCGACAGATTCATTGCGGTGGTCCAGCATCGAGGCGATGGTGGTCGACTTGCCGGAACCGGTGGCGCCAACCACCAGCAGCAGCCCGCGCTTCTCCATGATCAGCTCGGCCAGTTGCGGCGGCAGGTTGGCATCCTTCAGCGCCGGAATATGGCTCGGGATATAACGCAGGACGGCCGAGATGCTGCCGCGCTGGCGGAAGGCCGACAACCGGAAACTGCCGACGCCGCTGACCGGAATGCCGATGTTGAGTTCGTTTTCGCGGTCGAGCTCGGCCATGCGCGCCGCCGGCACGACTTCGTTGAGCAAATTCAGGATCATTGCCCGATCCATCTTCTGCTGGTTGATCGGATACAGGATGCCGTTGATCTTCACCTGGATCGGCGCGTTGACCGCAAAGAACATGTCGGACGCGGCTTTTTCCTTCATCAGCAAGAACAAGCGGTCAATGGCCATGAGATTCCAGGTGAGGTAATGAGTGGTTCGGTTTTGTTTGCTGCTTTGCGTTTCGTTTGCCTGCAGCAGCTTGGATCAGGCCATCATCATGCTTCGCGCAGCAATTCATTGATAGCGGTCTTGGCCCGGGTCCTGGCATCGACCCGCTTGACGATCACGGCGCAATACAGGCTGTACTTGCCATCAGCCGACGGCAAATTGCCGGAAACGACGACCGAACCCGCCGGAATGCGGCCGTAGGTCACTTCGCCGGTGGCGCGGTCGTAGATCTTGGTCGACTGGCCGATGTAGACGCCCATCGAGATCACCGAATTTTCTTCGACGATCACGCCTTCGACGACTTCCGACCGGGCACCGATGAAGCAGTTGTCCTCGATGATGGTCGGGTTGGCCTGCATGGGCTCCAGCACGCCGCCGATGCCGACGCCACCCGACAGGTGCACGTTCTTGCCGATCTGGGCGCAGGAGCCGACGGTGGCCCAGGTGTCGACCATGGTGCCTTCGTCGACATAAGCCCCGATGTTGACATAGGACGGCATCAGCACGACGTTGCGGCCGATGAAGCTGCCGCGCCGGGCGACTGCCGGCGGCACCACCCGGAAACCGCCGCGCGCGAAATCGTCGGCCGTGTAACCGGCGAACTTGGTCGGCACCTTGTCGTAGAACTGCAGGTCGGCGCCGGCCGGCATCGGCAGGTTGTCCTCCAGGCGGAATGACAGGAGCACGGCCTTCTTGATCCATTGGTTGACCTGCCAGGCGCCATCGATCTTCTGGGCCACCCGCAGGCTGCCGGCGTCGAGCTCGCGCAGGACGTGGGCGACGGCTTTGCGCACGTCGGTCGGTGCTGATTTCGGCGAAAAGGAAGTGCGCTCTTCCCACGCCTGGTCGATGGTTTGTTGAAGTTGTTGCGTCATGATGTCTGGCCAGTCAAAAAGTCTTGAGAAATCGGTAAAAATGGCAGCGCAGCGAGCGCCTCAGCGCAGGAGCGACGTGCCGAATGCGACGATGCGGCGCGCTGCCTCCAGGCATTCATCCACCTCGGCTACCAGCGCCATGCGGATCCGGTTGGCGCCGGGATTGCTGCTGCCATCGGCCGGCGAACGCCCTAAGTAGCTACCAGGCAACACTGTGACATTATATTCGGCATACAGGCGGCGGGCGAACTCGGTGTCGCTGATCGGGAACCGGGTGTCGACTTTGCCCCACAAGTAGAAGCCGGCGTCGGGCAGTTCGACTGCCATGACTTCTTGCAGCATCGGCGTGATCCGGCTGAATTTTTCCAGGTACAGGGCACGGTTTTCCGCTACGTGGGCCTCGTCGTTCCAGGCGGCGATCGACGCTGCCTGCACCGTTGGGCTCATGGCGCCGCCGTGATAGGTCCGGTACAAGAGGAACTGCTTCAGGATGGCGGCGTCTCCCGCCACGAAGCCGGAGCGCATGCCAGGCACGTTGGAGCGTTTCGACAGGCTGGAAAACGCGATCAGGCGCGGATAACCCGTGCGGCCAAGCTTGTGGGCGGCCTCGAGCGCACCCAGCGGTGGCTCCTTGAAATAGATCTCGGAATAGCATTCGTCGGCAGCAATCACGAAACCATGCTGATCCGACAACGCGAACAGTTCCGCCCAGTCGTCCAGCGACAACACGGCGCCGGTCGGGTTTCCGGGAGAGCACACGTAGAGCAATTGCACGCGTGGCCAGACGGTGGCCGGCACCGACGGGTAGTCAGGCGCGAAATTGCGGGCCGGGTCGGCGCTGACGAAGCTCGGTGTGGCGCCTGCCAGATAAGCCGCGCCCTCGTAGATCTGATAGAGCGGGTTCGGGCACAGCACCAGCGCGTCGGCGCGTGGGTCTATCACCGTCTGCGCCAAGGCGAACAAGGCTTCTCGCGAGCCGTTGACCGGCAGCACCTGGGTGGCGGGGTCAAGTGCGGGCAATCCATAGCGCCGTGCCAGCCAGCCTGCAATTGCCGCCCGAAGCGCATCGGTACCGGCAGTGCTCGGATAAACAGCCAGTCCACCCAGGTTGTCGGTCATTGCCTGCTTGATGAATGCGGGTGTCGGATGTTTCGGTTCACCGATGCCGAGACTGATCGGCGCATGCGCGGACGACGGCGTTACCCCGGCCAGCAGTTGCTTCAGTTTTTCGAAAGGATAAGGCTGAAGCTGTGCGAGAAGTGGATTCACGAGGAGTGCCGAAAACGTTGATCTGATGCCGAACCTGGCATGGCCCGCCGGGCCGGGGAAGCGCGGCCGAGGGTGCGCAGGCAAACCACTGCAAGGTCGGCCACGACGCTGTCGACGCAACCCCTGACGCAGCCCGGCATTATAGCGCCGGGCCCGCTCGCGCTGCTGCGGGAACGGCATTTGGAATGATATGATCCGTCCCCATCGCCGCTCGGGTCCTTGGTTGATGGCCGTGTGCGACCCTGGCATCCACCGCCTTTCCATTTCGACGAATTCATCCTGACGGATATAACCGGATTACCCGTGCGACTTACCTCGATCAAACTTTCCGGCTTTAAATCCTTTGTCGATCCGACAAATTTCCAGGTGCCCGGGCAGCTGGTCGGGGTGGTCGGCCCGAACGGTTGCGGCAAATCGAACATCATCGACGCCGTGCGTTGGGTGCTCGGCGAGTCGAAAGCGTCTGAGTTGCGTGGCGAGTCGATGCAGGACGTGATCTTCAACGGCACCACGCACCGCAAGCCGGCCGGCCGCTCCTCTGTCGAACTGGTGTTCGACAATGGCGAGGGCAAGGCGGCCGGGCAATGGGGGCGCTATGCGGAGATCGCCGTCAAGCGCACCCTGACGCGCGACGGCACCTCCACTTATTACATCAACAATCAGGCGGTACGGCGGCGCGACATACAGGACATCTTTTTGGGCACGGGACTTGGTCCGCGCGCCTACGCCATCATCGGCCAGGGCATGATCAGCCGCATCATCGAGGCGCGTCCGGAAGAATTGCGTATTTTTCTGGAAGAAGCCGCGGGCGTATCGAAATACAAGGAACGCCGGCGTGAAACCGAGAACCGCCTGCACGACACCCGTGAAAACCTGATCCGGGTCGACGATATCCTGCGCGAGCTGAATGCGAATCTGGAAAAGCTGCAGGCACAAGCTGCAGTGGCCCAAAAATTCCGCTCCCTGCAAGGCGATCAGGACGAAAAGCAGAAGCTGCTGTGGCTGCTGCGACGCAATGAGGCAGCGCAGGAGCAGGCAAGATTTTTTGCCGACATCGACCATGCCCAGAACGCGCTCGAAGCACAGACGGCAGCGCTGCGGCATGTCGAGACAGAACTGGAGCAAATGCGCCAGGCGCATTACACGGCCGGCGACCGCATGCATCATGCGCAGGGACATCTCTACCAGACCAATTCCGAGATCGGCAGTCTGGAAGCGCAGATCAAGTTCGTCATCGAATCGCGCGGCCGGCTGCAATCCCAACTTAATTCCTTGAAAGCGCAGCGCGACCAATGGCAGCGCCAGGGTGCGCAACACGCCGACGAACTGGCCGAGGCCGAGGCACGGCTTGAAGAGCAGGCGATGCAGGTGGAAGAAGCCGGCGAGGCCGCCCTCCGCCAGCAAGATCTGTTGCCGGCAATGGAGCTGGCATGGCGCGCCGCGCAGGAAAAAACGACCGAGTCGCGCGCCAGGATCATGCAGGCGCAACAGCAGATCGCGCTCGAATCGACGCATCAGCGCAATGCCGCCGGCATCCTGTCGGGCCTGAGCTTGCGGCGCGAACGGCTCAGCCAGGAACGCTCCGGCATGCATCTGCCCGACAACGCACACCTGGACGACCTGCGGCTGCAACTGGAAGAAAAGCAGGCGGTTCTGGAAGAGATCAGCCACCAGCTCGACGCTGCCCAGCAGCGCCAGCCACAGCTGGAGCAGGCGCGCCGCGAAGGCCAGGCCGCGGTGCAGTCCGAAAATGGAACGCAGGCCCAGCTCGACGCGCGACTGTCGGCCTTGAAGCAATTGCAGGAAAACGTGCAGTCGCAAGGCAAGGTACAGCCCTGGCTGAAAAAACATGAACTCGCCGGCTTGCCGCGCATGTGGCAAAAGCTGCAGATCAGTGCCGGCTGGGAGACCGCACTGGAATCGGTGTTACGCGAGCGCACCGCTGCGCTGGAAGTATCGAACCTGGACTGGGCCAAGGCGTTTTTTGCCGATGCGCCGCCGGCCAAGCTGGCGCTGTGTGCCTTGCCGGCTGCGGGGAGTCTGCCGGCCGCTCCTTCTGCTTCGGCTCCGGCGGGTGCGAAACCGCTGATCGATCTGCTGCAATTGAAGGACCCGAGTCTGCGCAGCCTGATGCAGGATTGGCTGCACGATGTCTATGTGGCGGAGGATGCGGCCACTGCGCTCGTGCAACGTCATGCGCTGCCAGCAGGCGGCGTGTTCGTCACGCGTGCCGGCCATGTGGTTGCCCGCTCGAGCGTGCGCTTCTATGCGCCGGATGCCGAGCAGGACGGCATGCTGGCGCGCCAGCAGGAGATCGACAATCTCGGCAAGCAACTCCGGGCCCAACAAATGCTGGCCGACGACGCCCGCACCCGTGCCGTACAGGCCGATGCCGCGCTGACGCAGGCGACCCAGCAGCTCCAGGAACTGCGGCAGCGTGCGGCCGGCACGACCCAGACGGTCCATGGCCTGCAGCTGGAGGTAATGAAACTGTCGGATGTCCAAAGCCGCTTCGAGCAGCGCAGCGGCCAGATCGCCACCGACCTGGCGGAAATCGCAGCGCTGGAAGAAGAGCAGCAGGAAGTGCAGGCCCTGTCCGAAGCCCGTTTCGAGGAGCTCGACCTGGCCCTGGCGACGTTGCAGGAAGCGCATGAAGATGGCCAGACCGATTATCTGGACAAGGAACAGCGGCTCAACGATGCGAGGCTGCGCCTGCGCGAGCTCGAACGCGCTGCCCAGGAATCCGCCTTTGCCGAAAAAAGCCATCGCAATCGCATCGAGGAACTGCGGCGCAGCATCGGCACGGCGCAGGAACAGGCAGCGCAGCTGTTCGCCAACATGGAGCAGGGCAACCTGGAACTGGAAACACTGGACGACCAGACCGCGCAGGCCGGCCTGCAGAGCCTGCTCGAGCGGCGCAGCGGCCAGGAACGGGCGCTGGCCGATGCGCGTCATGAACTCGATCAACTGACCCAGAAGCTGCGCCATCATGATGAATCCCGGCTGCAGCACGAACGCAGCCTGCAGCCGCAGCGCGAGCGCATCATGGAGCTGCAGTTGAAGGAACAGGCTGCCCGTCTGAACCAGGAGCAATTTGCGCAGCATCTGATCGAGGCCCAGGCCGATGAAGCCGTCTTGACCGAAAAGCTCGCCGCGGACATGCGTCCGTCCTGGCTGCAAGGCGAAGTCACGCGGCTGACCAACGCGATCGCGGCGCTGGGTGCGGTCAACCTGGCAGCCCTGGATGAACTGGCGCAGGCGTCCGAGCGCAAGCAGTTCCTCGATGCCCAGACCGCCGACCTGAACGAGGCAATCAGCACCCTGCAGGATGCGATCCACAAGATCGACCGCGAGACCCGCGATCTGCTGCAGGACACCTTCGACAAGGTCAACACGCATTTTGGCGAGCTGTTCCCGATCCTCTTCGGTGGCGGCACGGCAAAGCTGGTGATGACCGGCGACGAGATCCTCGACTCCGGCGTGCAGGTGATGGCGCAACCGCCGGGCAAGAAGAACGCCACCATCCATCTGCTTTCCGGCGGCGAAAAGGCATTGACGGCAACCGCGCTGGTGTTTTCGATGTTTCAATTGAACCCCGCGCCGTTCTGTCTGCTCGACGAAGTCGATGCGCCGCTGGACGACGCCAATACCGAGCGCTTCTGCAAGATGGTCAAGCGCATGTCCGCCCATACGCAGTTCCTGTTCATTTCGCATAACAAGATCGCCATGGAGATGGCGCAACAGCTCATCGGCGTGACGATGCAGGAACAGGGCGTCTCGCGGATCGTTGCGGTGGACATGGAATCGGCTGCCAGTTTCGCCGCCGACGTCGCCGCGGCTTGAAGCGCCTGGTCGGAGCGGCCTGACGCCTTGACAACGTTACGCGCGACCACGTACCCTCGA
>JAYTLK010000083.1:0-5879 GCA_043729515.1 Herminiimonas sp. | reverse complement strand
ATGAATTTCAGATTGCCATCGCGGTAGCCCTGATGTGGATCACCGACCGGCATCCAGGTACCACGATCCCAGATGATGACCGTGCCGGCACCATATTGTTTCGCTGGAATCTCGCCTTCGAACGTGTTGTAGGCAATCGGGTGGTCCTCGACTTCCATGGCCATGCGCTTGATCTTGCTGTCCAGGCTGGGTCCCTTCGGCACCGCCCAGCTTTTCATGCTGCCATCGAGTTCAAGCCGGAAATCGTAATGCAGGTGGCTGGCCCAGTGTTTCTGGATCACGAACGACAGCCCGCTGGCCTCAGTGGCGACATCGCCACCATCCCGCGGCTCGGGGGTGATGGTGAAATTACGTTTTTCACGATAGCGCTTGAGCGCGTCGGTGTGTGTCACGATCAGGCGGATTTGCGGGCTGACGTCGCGTTGCGGGCAGATTTCGCAGCGGGCGTTGCGCTTGGTTCTACGGCTGTTTTAGACGCTGTTCTAGAGGCAGATTTTTCGGTCGATCTTGAATCTGATTTTGAAGCCGCCTTTTCGGTCAGCCTCGTGGCCGCTTTGGTGATCGACTTTGCAGCAGACTTGCCATTCCCCTCCTTCGCAACATCCGGGGTGGAGTGCAGGGACGCCTTCGCCTGCTTGCCGCTCTTGCCGCCATTACCGCCATTGCCGAGGCTCCGCTTCAACAGTTCGGTCAGGTCATACACATTGTCGGCAGACGGGGCAGGCGCCGCTTCTTCGAGCATTCCGACTTGCTCGGTCTGGCCAGCTTTCACTTTGGCATCAACCAGTTTCAGGATTTGCTCCCGGAACACATCGGTGAATTCTTCCGGCTTCCAGGTCGAGCTCATGTCGTCAACCAGTTGCTCGCCCATTTGCAATTCTTTTGGCGACAAGCCGACGCCGGCGGTGCCTTGCGCCGGCAGGTTCAGGTCATCGAACGAACGCACTTCATCGCCCCAGCGCAAAAGATTCAATACCAGCGCCGGGCCGGATGGCACGAGCAGTGCCAGATGCTGCTTGGTCTGGATCACGACCTTGGCGACGCCGACCTTATCGGTCTTTCTCAGGACCTCGCGTAGCAGGGCGTACACCTTGTCGGCTTTGTTGGTAGGCGAAATGTAATACGGCCGCTCGAAATAAACGAAGGGAATCGATGCCGCCGCCACGAAAGTCTCGATCTCGATCGTCTGGGTCGTCTTTGGGTAAGCAGCGGCGATTTCGTCAGACGACAGGATCACATAGTTGCCATCTTCGTATTCGATGCCCTTGACGATGTCCTCCGATGCGATTTCCTCGCCGGTTTTCTTGTTGATGCGTTTGTAACCGACCGGGTCCATGCTGCGCTTGTCGAGCCAGTCGAAATCCAGGCCCTTGTCTTCGGTGGCGGAATGGAGGGCAATTGGAATGTGAACCAGGCCGAAGGAAATTGCGCCTTTCCACAACACACGCCTGCTGCTGGTAGCCATGCTTTGTTCCAATCATCATCGTGAGCCAACGGGTGGGAAGAAGGGCGAAGCGATGGGCAAACGGAATGTAAAAATAATGCCATTACTCGCAATTGACCATCGGACAATTACGCCAAATGCTGTAATCGGAATCCTACGTGGTTACTGGGTTAAATCGGCCGCTACATGTGGGCAAGCGCACTGACGCATTGCCGGATCTGTTCCACGATCGTGCACGCTAATTTACTTAAAACAACTTCAAAAGGTGACGCGCATGATGGAAGAGGAAAACGGCTGGAAAACCGAGCAATACCATGGCGCGAAAATCATGGTGAAAGCGCAACTGCGGGCGCAGGATAATCCGGCCCTGGACGGCCATGGGCACGCGTGGGATTTTTTGGTCAGTGTTGCTGGCGAGGGTGCCGTGCCTCAAGCGGAGACAGGCGATGCGCAACATGCCGTGCGTTCGGACCGCAGCGTTTTCTACAGCACGCAGGTCATTGCGGAGCAGATGGGATTCATCAAAGGCCGGGAATTGGTCGACCATCGTCACCCGACCACACCCAATCCAAATGCAGCGGCACAGGCAACCGAGGGTGTGTATGACGCCAACGCAAGCGATCGCGGCGAGCATGGAAAATCGGTGTTGTAGCGTTCGATCGTCAGCCTGACGTTCGGCGGGCAATCGCTGCAGGTGGGGAAGTCAACTGCACTGAAACAAAAATGGCGGAATATTAATTCCGCCCTGCAGCGCACGAAAATTAATTCGACTCTGACCCCAATTTAAGCAGGATGTGTGGCGCCAGCTTAGCCGGGCACGCGCAGCATTTGCCCTGGATAGATCTTGTCGGCGCTTTTCAGCATCGGCGTGTTTGCTTCAAAAATCTCGTTGTAGCGATTGGCGTCGCCATACATTTCCTTGGAGATCTTCGAGAGGGTGTCGCCGCTCTTGACAGTGTAGTAGCGGGCTTCGTCGGCCGGTTCGGTCACCGTAATATGGTCGTCCACATGTTCGACCGAGTGCACGTTGCCGCAGCAGAGGATGATTTTTTCGTGCGTAGCCTGATCAGGCACTTCGCCGCTGACGGTGACGGTGGCCGAGGCGCCGTCGTAGGTCAGTTGCAAGCCATCGGTCGGCAGGTTCTGGGTGCCGATGTATTTCAGGATGGCGTCGCCGGCAGTCTTGTTGAGCGCGTCGACGTCGGGTGCTGCGGCTGCCGCTTGGGCTGCCGGGGCTGTCGCCGCGCCACCGGCGTTGGCGCCTGAATGGAATAATTTTTCGCCTGCGTCCTTGATAAAACTGAGTAAGCTCATGTTGATCCTTGTCGTGGAGGTGTGGACCGGGCGCGGGAGGCGACCGGCTGATGGCGATCTTGCTGGCGACGTTGGCATCAGGGATGCACCGTCGCCCGGTGGAGCGCACCGAGTCTAAACCGCCTGTCGTGAAACACTCTGTGCGGCTTCCAACATTGACGCATTGAGCTTGGCCTGGCGCAGAACCTGTGCAGGTGAGCATTTCCTACATGCGTTGCGGTCTTGCGCTGATGGCGCGTACATGTAGAGATTCTTAAGCTGCGGACAATATCGGGCCACGCCAGACGCAAATGCGGCAGATCGCGATGCCCCACATGGTGGCCTTTAACTTATCGTAACTTTATTTCCCAGGAGAAAAACATGACCAACCGTACCGGCAACAAGGATGTCGCACAGATGCGCAGCAAGGCTACGAAGCGGGAAGAAAAGAAGGCGAACATCGCGCGCGAGGCGATCAAGCTTGAGATCGCACGGGAAAAGTATCGCAACGCCGTCAAGGGCCGGCCCGGGTCATCGTCGGCGCCTTGATGGGTGCTGTTTTCGGTCGGACTGTAATGCGGTTTGGAAGGTCGCCTCGATCGACGCCTTGATCGGCTGCAAGCGACGGCTCTACTGAATGATTTTTAACTCCGGCAGCGATTGTTGCAGGCCGGCGATTCCAGTTCTCGTCAATTCGTTGCAAGCGCCGAGGTCGAGTTCCCGCAAGTGCCGCAGCGCCGAGAGGTGTCGCAGGCCTGCGTCGGTGACCTGCCGATTTCCATAAAGCGTCAGCGTGTGCAGCTCCGGCAGTTGCGCGATCCGCGCCAAGGCGGCATCATTGACCAGACCGCAATTGGTCAGATTGAGCGTTTCGAGCTTTCCATTTGCAACACAAGCGGCAATTGTCGCAGGTCCGATCCGCGTTCCTGATGCGTCCAGGGAACGCAGGTTACGCAGTTCGCCGAGGGGTAAAATCCCGTCGTCGGTCATTCTGACATTGCCAGCAATCGACAGCCTGGTCAGCGCAGGGCGTGGCTCGGCGACCAGACTAGCCAGACAATCATTGCCGAACGCGCGGCACCCGCTCACATCGATCGTCTCCAGCGCCTTGCAGTTGGCAATCGGCGACCAATCCCACGGCGCGGCTTGCGCAAAATTCTTGATGCTCAGACCGAGCAAGTTCTTGCATTTGCCCAGTTCGATCATTGCGGCACTGTCGGTCGACCCGGCTTCGAGTGTCAGATGCTGCAGTGCTGGCAAGCCCGCCAGTGCTCGCATCGTTGCCGTGTCAAACCTGTAATTCGCCAGGGTGACATGGGCCAGATTCGGGAGGCCGGCCAATTCTGCCAACCCCGTGGCGCCTGTCTCACGCGATCCGGCAATCGACAGGGTATGCAAATCCTTCGCCGCTGCCAGGGCCGCCAGGCCGTCCTGGTCGACACGGTGGCAGACTTTCATGCCCAGCACGCGCAGGTTCGGCATTGCCGCGACCGTTTGCATCGCTTTGTTGCCGAACTGCGATTCGCCGCGCAGCACGAGAGTGTCGAGATTGGCCAGCGTGGCCAGCATGGCAACGTCTGCATCGCCGAGATCCTGGCAGGTGATGTCGAGCCGGCGGAGCCATGGCATGGTTGCCAGGATGGGGATGCCGTTGTCGGGCAGATCGGCCATGCTGTTGCTGGACAACTCCCGAAGGTTCGGCAGCGCCTTCGCATGCGACAGCCAATCTGCATTGCGCAATTCGCCAATATCCATGCGCAGCCGCTCCAGACCGGGCAGGTGCTTCAGGAACGCCAGATCGAAGGGACTGCGGGTGCGGTTGCCACACTTGAGATTGAGCTCCCGCAGGCGGCGATGATCGTTGCTCGGGTAATTCGTGCGATCGATCGCCAGCAACAGCATGGTCTTGAAACGCAATGTTTCCAGGTTCGGAAATCGGGCCAGTGCAACAGCAATGTGGTCGGAATCCGAGACGGTCACGGCGCGGCGGCTGGCTTCGTCTTCTTGCCTGAAGAGGGAGTGCGTCATGCGCAATGCAGTCCTGCCATGCGCGCCGAGCCTGCTGCGCAGGATGCTGCGCGCTTCTGCCATGGCGTCGTGAATCAGGATGTCGGGCGCGATCGCGACGGCGGATGGCATTCCTGCGACGCGGGTCGTGGAAGGTGGCGTCGGCAGGGCGGCCAGAGCGGGACCGGCAGGAATGGGTGCCATCGGTTTTTCCTTGGTGTTGAAAAGCGATCAGGCCATGGGTCAAGCAGATACGTCGACACGGTAAAGCTCGGCTGGCCGTTTGTAAAAAAACGCCGGCGCGGAAACGCGCTGGCGTCGGCAAGCTGTGGATCAGCTGGCCTTCAGATTGCGGACCTCCATGCTGCCGGATCCCTGGCCATCGTTGACCTTGCTCCAGGTGTTGCCCTGGAATTTGACGCCCTCGTTGGGGCCGGTGGTCTGGCCGTCCGCCGGCGAGTTGTACATCAGGTTGAAGACCGTCGCGCCGGGGTCGTTGTAATGGGCGACATGCACCATCTGGCCGTTGGCGTTTTCATAAAAAACGTCATATCCGTCAGGGCCCATGGTCGCTTCCATGTGAATGTTTTTCAGCTGGCTCTGGTCGGTGTAGCCGAGGTCGCGCATGTTGACATCCTGGCTGAAAACCTTCATGCCGATCTGATGGTTGTGCACGCCGACGGTGAGCACCATCGGGTCGCCCGTCAGGTTCTGTTCGCCGATATCGTATTCACCCTTGCCCGCCTTGTAGGCAAACACGCCGCCGTTGACGGTATTGCCCTCGACCTGTCCACTCCAGTCGAAGGACACCGTGCCCGGGCCGACCGGTGTTTGCGACACCCAGCTGCCGCCCTTGCCGTTGGCAAATTGGCTGGTGGCAATGCCCGCATTTTGATCGACGGTGGCGTTGTCACGATCAAAGGTGGTGGGAATGTTCGGGTCGCCATAGTTGCCTTCAAATATGAACGGCGGCGCATTGAGCAGGTTGGTGCCAGGCCCGGCCGTCCGGAGGGAGGGCGCACCGGTGCCGGAGGGTGCACCGATGAAGGATTTCGACGAACCGTTGACAAGTGTCGCGGAGTCGTCCGATGACTCGTCGTCCGGCGATCCGGTTTCGTTGCTGTCATCGGACGGC
>JAYTLK010000082.1:0-4040 GCA_043729515.1 Herminiimonas sp. | reverse complement strand
TGCGCCTGCAGTAATTGCGTCACGTCATCAAATACCACGATCAGGCCGGTGTCGCTGCCCTCGCCGAAGCGTGTGCCGCGCAGCAACAGCGCTTGTGTGCCGCCTTTCACTTCGCGCTCGACCTGACGCTGCCACTCCGTCGCATCGGGGCGGGCGAAGGCATCCGTTACCGCCTGCACCAGCGGTGTCAGCGTGGCGTCCATCGCCGGCCAGTCCTTCAAGGCGGCATCCAGCAGCAGCGCATGGTCGGCGCCGAGAATTTGCGCGGCACTCGGATTGGCGGAACGCAGGCGCAACCCGGCGTCAAACGTCAACACGCCCGCCGACAAATGCGCCAGTACGCTTTCGAGATAGGCCTTGGCATGGGCCACCTGCGCCTGGTTGCGTTCGACACGCGCCTGTGCCTCGGCAAGTTGCAGCGTCATGCTGTTGAAAGACTGCGTCAGCTGACCGAGTTCGTCACGGCTGGCCACTGCGGCGCGGCGGCTGAAGTCGCCCTGCGCCACCGCACGCGTACCTTCCACCAGCGCGCTCAGCGGCGCTGACAGGCGATTTGACAGCACAAATGCCAGACCCAGCGAGGACAGCAAGGCGAGCAGCAGCGTCAGTGTCAGCGTGATTGCATAAAGTCGCTTCAGGCCGCGCCGTGACAACTGCAGTTCCTGGTATTCGCGGTAACCGGTTTGTACAACCTCGGCATCACGCGCCAGTTGCGCGGGCACCGCCTGCAGCAATTGCAGCACGCGGGTCTCTTCCGTCAGCGCCACCACGTTGACCGGCGCCAGCGCGCGCAAGTACAAGCCGCGCTCGGGTATGGCTTCGATCACGCTGTAGGTCTGCTGCAAACGAATCTGCCGCATCGCAGCGGCCCCCGGCCCTTCGGGCACGATGCCACTGCGCTCGTTGCCGGAAAACGCCAGCACCCTGCCACGCGGGCTGAACAGCGTGGCTTCATCGACCGCAGCCTGTTCGCGCAGTTCGTTCAGTGCGGTGATGTGTTCAGATGCAGGCCGCGTCGACAGCGACAATGCCATCCGGTCGGCTTTTGCCGCCAGTTCCTTCAAACGGCCATCGAGAGTACCGCGGCCGAGATTGAGGCCGCTCTCCAGCGCGCTGTCCAGCCGCACTTCGAACCAGGATTCGATGCTCTGCGACACGAACTGCACGGACACACCGTAAATCAGCGCGCCGGGAAGCACCGCCATCAACCCGAACAAGGCCACCAGGCGCAGCGTCAGTTTGGCGCCGAACACACCGGCTTTAAGGCGTCCACGCAGGCTGACCAGTTGATACGCAACCATGCCGGCGAGCAGCACCGCGATCCCCAGGTTGACGCCCAACAGCGTCGGATAGTAATCGGAGAACAAGGCCGAGTTGGTGCTCACCGACGCCAGCAGGAATACCGCAATCACGCCGAGTGCCACGCACAGCAGCAGCAGATAACGCATGACTGCACCGGTTCGCGGCAGTTTGCCGGAAATGGTGGTCATGGCGTCACCGCCCAGCGGGCCCAATCCGAGCCGATATTCCATTCCCGGGATCCCAGCGCATTCAGGTTAAAGGGTTTGGGCAGTTGCGAAGTATCAAGCCGCAGCCGCAGGCCGGCCATGTAGCTGGTGCCTTTGCTCAGCGTGCCAAGCTCCAGATCTTCCCGCCGCCGCACCTTGGTCATGATCTGCAGCGCCTCGGCCAGAGTCGGAAAATTCTGGTAGAGCGCGCCTACCCCGATGCGGTACTGGCGCGTCAGCGCATTGAATTGCAGACGGTACTGCTGCTGCCGGGAAACCGCTTTATCGTTGAACCAATACCAGCGCGAACGAACCATCTCGAATTCGAGCAGGAAATAAAGCGGAATACCCTTGTGCAGCGCGTCTTCAAGCGGCGCGGACAGGATAATGTCGATATCGGCTTCGAGCAGGTAATGATCATCTGCCGTGGTGACCGTGGCTCGGCGCACGTCGATGCCATGGGTCTGCGCGGCCAGCTGCGCCGGCATCGCGAGAGCGAACGCCAGCAGCAGTGCCGCGAGCTCAAACTTTTTCCAGAAGGGCGTAGAAAAAACCATCATGCGCTGCGTCAGGAAGCAGTTGGCCGTCGATATGTTTTAAGCCGTCAGCGAGCAGCGGAAGGGAAAGTTGCCGCGCATCGGGATGACGGGCAATGAATTGTTCGACCTGCAGGTTGTTTTCTTCGCTAAAAACGGAGCAGGTTGCATACAGCAATTTACCACCACTGCCCAGCAACTGCCAAAGCGTGTCGAGAATGCGCGCCTGGCGGACGACCAGAGCCTTAATGTCGCTTTGCTGGCGCAGCCATTTGATGTCGGGATGACGACGCACCACACCAGACGCCGTACAGGGCACATCGGCCAGAATGCGATCAAAGGTCCCGGCATCACGCCATCGTTCCGGTTTTCCGGCATCAGCCTGCAGCAATCGCGCCTGCAGCGACAATCGTGTCAAATTGTCCGCCACCCGTTGCAGGCGTTCGGCGTCGATATCGACCGCCGTGAGATCAAGGTCGGCCAGTTCCAGCAGGTGTGCGGTTTTACCGCCGGGCGCAGCGCAGGCGTCAAGCACCCGCATGCCGTCCGCAACATCCAGCAGTTCGGCGGCGAGTTGCGCGCCGGCATCCTGTACCGAGGCCAGTCCGTCGGCAAAACCGGGAATTTGCGCGATCGGCCGCGGTTTGTCGATGATCAGGCCATAGCGACCCACGGGCCGTGCGGCAATCTCCGCGCCCGCCAGCAGTTCAAGATAGTCATCGCGCGACATGCGGCGTCGGTTGACCCGCAGCGTCAGCGGCGGCCGGACGTTTCCGGCCTCGAGGATTTCGCGGTAGTTCTGCGGAAATTGCGCGGCCAGCTTGGCTATCCACCATGGCGCATAAGAAAAACGTCCTGCCTCAGTGGCGGCAGCGACCGTTTCAAGTTCAGCCCGGCGGCGCAGGAAATTACGCAATACCGCATTGACCAGACCTTGAGCCTGTGGAAACCCCAGTTGCGCGCAGGCCGGCACTGCATGATCAACGATGGTGTACGGACGCGCCTTGCTGTGGAGCAACTGGTAGAGCGCGACCTGCAGCAGGTTGCGCACCAGCGCATCCGTCGGCGGCCGGTGCAGCAACTGGCCGAGGATGCCCTCGAGAAAACCCAGGCGGCGCAACACGCCATAGGCAAGATCCTGTACCGCACCGCGTTCCTGTGGCGTCAGCGCGGATTCACTTTGCCACGTCGCTGCGAGTTCAGCATCGAGACTGCGTCCCGCCAAAACGCGGGATACGGCTTCCGCCGCCAGGCACTGCACGCGCTCCATGCTCAACTGGACCGCCGCAAATGATCGGGACGTGAAGCGGGCTGTAGAGCGGGCTGTAAAACGTTGCGCTGCGCAACCTCTAAATATGCAGTGCCTGACTTCAAAATATCAGGCTTCAAAACGCGTGCCTGCGTCGATGGGTGTGCCCGCTAGAAACTGCCGGGGCGCCAGTCGTTTGCCACCGGCGCGCTGCAACTCGAGCAGACGGATGGAACCGGCGCCGGTTGCAACAACAACACCATCATTGTTCGCCTGCACTACGGTGCCGGCTACGCTGCCAGAAACGGCGGTGGCCAGTTCGGCACGCCAGATTTTCAGCGTTTGTCCGTTCCAAGTCGTGTATGCGCCAGGTGCCGGATTGAACGCGCGGATCAGCCGATCGATTTCAATAGCTGGTCGCATCCAGTCGATATGCGCTTCAGCCTTGCTGATTTTGGCGGCATAGGTTGCGCTTGCGCCGTCCTGCGCCACGGGCTGCGGCTGTTCCTGCAATACGCGCAGCAGCAATTGTGCGCCGGTTGCGGCAAGTTTGTCGTGCAGGGTCTGTGATGTATCGTCGGCTGCAATCGGCACGGCCTGCGCCAACAGCATGGCGCCGGTATCCAGCCCCGCGTCCATTTGCATGATGGTCACACCGGTCTCGCGGTCACCGGCCAGGATGGCACGCTGGATCGGTGCTGCGCCGCGCCACCGCGGAAGCATCGACGCATGGATATTCAAGCAGCC
>JAYTLK010000081.1:0-8765 GCA_043729515.1 Herminiimonas sp. | reverse complement strand
ATGCTCCTGGCAGGATCGATGCTCGCCGGGCTGGGCAACAGCGTGTTTCATCCGTCCGACTACACGCTCCTGAATCGACTGGTCTCGCCAGCCCGGCTGGGCCATGCGTTTTCGGTGCACGGCATTTCCGGCAATCTCGGTTGGGCGGCAGCGCCGGTCTTCCTGGCAGGAATTGCCGGGCTGGCCGGCTGGCGTGCCGCGCTGCTGGCGGCAGCCTTGCTGCCGGCCGCGGTACTGGCCGTGCTGATCGTCCTGCGCGCGCGCTTGCAAACGGGACCAAGCGGCAGGGCAGTGCAAGCCGACGAGAAGGGCGCTGGCAATCAGCTGGAATCGCGCCGCAAAAACTTCGGCGCTGCCACCGCGGCAGGGAGTCCTCCTGCCGGCGGGATGCTCGACTTCCTGCGCTTGCCCGCAATCTGGATGTGCTTCGGCTTTTTCATCATCTCCGCCTGTGCGTTCGGCGGCGTGCAGAGCTTTGCTGCAATCAGCCTGCGCAGCCTGTATGGATTTTCCTTGCTTGCCGCTACCAGCGCCTACACCGCCTACATGCTGTCGTCGGCCGTCGGCACGCTGGCCGGCGGATTCCTTGCCAGTCGGACCAACCGGCACGACCGGACCATCGCACTGGCCTTTTCCGCCGCCGGCTGCATGGCGCTCCTGATTGCCAGTGGCATGGCGCCTGGGTGGGTGCCAGTGATGCTGATGGGCGGCATGGGTTTTGGCGCCGGTATTGCCGCGCCGTCCCGCGATTTGCTGATCCGCGCCGCAGCGCCCGCCAATGCAACCGGGCGCGTGTACGGCGTGGTGTATTCGGGTTTCGACATTGGCCTGTCGGTTGCGCCCCTGTTTTTCGGCGCGCTGATGGATGCGCAGCGGCCGGCTGCCGTCTTCGTCTGGATCGGCATCTTCCAGGTGCTCGCGATTGCCACTGCGATCACGGTCGGCAAGAAGACGGCGGCTCTTCGCACGCTGGTGTGAGCTGGGCCAGTGCCAACGGTGCCAGCGCGTGACACGATGCCAAGGACCATCCAGGAACTGCTGATGTTGAAATGCATCATGCCAGCGTCCGGATAGCGACAAGAAGTCTGAATTCACCGAGGAGGCGACCATGAATTTTTCAACCTGTGATCTGTGCGATGCAAACACCGAGCGGCTGGCAGACGGCCGGCTGTCGGTGCTGCCGCCGGTATTCGGCAGCTTCGGCGCGCATCTGCAGTTCTGCGGCCCGGCCACGACGCTGAAGGTATTCGAGGACAACGCGCTGGTGCGCAGCACCCTTGAAGTCGCCGGCAATGGCCATGTGCTGGTCATCGATGGCGGTGGCAGCCTGCGCAGCGCCCTGGTGGGCGGCAACCTCGCGCTGCTGGCGGCGCAGAATGGCTGGGCCGGCATCGTCGTCCATGGCGCGGTGCGCGATGTCATGGAGATCAATGCGGCGCAGGTCGGTGTACGCGCTCTTGCGCTGCATCCGCTGCGCAGTGCGCGCAAGGGCGTGGGCGAGCTCGACACGCGCGTCATGATCGCCGGTGTGGCAATTCATCCGGGCGACTGGATCTACGCTGATGCCGACGGTGTGCTGGTCTGCAAGGAACGGCTGACCTGAACGGTGCAACGCGTCGCTGGTTTGCGCATTCTGCAGGCATGATCACCAGGCGACGCTAGACTTGTCTCCGATGCCGTGGGTACGAGACTCGCGGCCGGCGATCGAAAAGGCAGACACCATGCGGCGTGTGGCAGGCATATTTCAGCGGTTGGCGAGGGACCATGTCGACGCCGCCGCTACAACGCCTGCGCTGGGCATGGCGGTGAACAACGCGCCGCCCGGCAAGTCACGCCGGCCGTCCGGTCTTCCGCCGCCGGTCAGGAATGATCCGACGTCCTTGCGTCAATTTGCCACATCGGCCGACGAGCGCGCCGCGCCAGCGGACGCGAATGCGGTGCATTCATCCTCGGCAAACGAGAATGCGCCACGGGGGCAAGTGCCGACCGGCGCCCCGGTCTCCCGGGTGCCGCAATTTTCCACCTGCGACCTGTGTGACGCACATCCGACACGCCTGGCAAATGGCGCGCTTGCCGTACTGCCGCCACTTTTCAAGGCATATGGCAAGCGGCGCACGTTCGCCGGCGAGGCAGCCACGCTCAAGGTGTTTCATGACAATCGTCTGGTGCGCGACATGCTCGAGACACCCGGTGCCGGTCGGGTGCTCGTCATCGACGGCAATGGCAGCGTGAACAGAGCGCTGGTCGGCGGCAACCTGGGTGTGCTCGCTGAAAAGAACGACTGGGCGGGGCTGGTGGTCTACGGCGCGATCCGGGATGTGGTCGAAATCGATGCCTGCGACACCGGCGTGAGGGCGTTGGCACTGCATCCAAGACGCAGTGAGCGCAACGGCATCGGCGAATCCGAGGTGCCGGTCATGATTGCCGGCGTTGCCGTGGCGCCGGGCGACTGGATTTATGCCGATCCGGATGGTGTGCTGGTCTCCTGCGACCCGCTCCATGATCAGCCGTCAAGGTAAGGGAAAGATCAGGCAGGTCGTGGTTGCATGCGCGTACAGCCTGCCATCGACGTCGACCAGTCTGCCTTCGGCAATACCGACGCTGCGCCCGACCTGGATCACCTTGCCTTCGGCCCGTACCGGTCCGGTTTTCGCCGTCAGGGCGCGGACCAGGTTGACCTTCAGTTCCAGCGTCGTGTACCCGGTGCCCTGGGGCAGCATGGTCTGAATGGCGCAGCCAACGGCCGAATCAAGCAGGGTGCAGAAATAGCCACCGTGCACGCTGCCGATCGGATTGTAATGTTCCTTCCCGGGTGTGCCCTGGAATACGACACGTCCCGCCTCGGCTTCGATCGGGACAAAACCGACCAAATGTCCAATGGGCGCCGATGGCAATTCGCCGCGCCAGATCTTTTGCAGGAATTCAAGGCCGCTGCAGGCTTTCAGTTGTTCCAGCGTCGCCACGCCGGGCGGCGCGAGCAATGTCCGCACCTCGCGCTCCCGTGCCTGCCATTGCGCCAATATGTCTTCCCTGTTGTCCATGCGCTGCCTCCGGTTGAATCGAGCGCTGATTATAGCGAGCCGGGACATTCTTCCCGGCAGCAATTTTTCACCATATGAAATCTCAATGTCGGATCATGAAATCTGCTGTGGCACTGCGTCATTTTTTCATTCCGGAAAACGAAACAGCATTCCGTATCGCGGGATTCAAAATTCAAGTCATTGATGCGAAACACAAAATATTTAGTTATATGTCTTATATAAGACCTTGTTGCCTTGCAAAAGAGGGCCTATGATTTGATCAAGCGCGGCGAGTCGCATGACACCGTTTGATCAGGCAGAAAGCATGGTCGAACAATGATGCAGACACTGGCGGGCCGCGCGCAGGTTTTCATCTGCAGGCCAACTTTTATTCATTACAGGAGATTTACATGGCAACTCGCGAACAGCAGGTCCAGGCATTGGCCAAAGATTGGGCAGAGAATCCGCGCTGGAACGATGTCAAGCGCAGTTATACGGCGGAAGACGTGGTGCGCCTGCGCGGCTCGGTTGCCATTGAACACACCCTGGCCAAGCGCGGCGCTGAAAAAATGTGGCAACTGCTGGCAAGCGAGCCGTTCGTGGCCACCCTCGGCGCCCTGACCGGCAACCAGGCAATGCAACAGGTCAAGGCCGGCCTGAAAGCGATTTATCTGTCGGGCTGGCAGGTCGCCGGTGATGCCAACAATGCCGGCGAAATGTATCCTGATCAGTCGCTCTATCCGGTCAATTCCGTGCCGACCGTCGTCAAGCGGATCAACAACACCTTTACCCGTGCCGATCAGATCCAATGGTCCGAAGGCAAGAACGACATCGATTTCTTTGCACCGATCATTGCCGATGCCGAAGCCGGTTTTGGCGGCGTGTTGAATGCCTATGAATTGATGAAGTCGATGATCGAAGCCGGCGCTGCCGGCGTGCACTTCGAGGATCAGCTGGCATCGGTCAAGAAATGCGGCCACATGGGCGGCAAGGTGCTGGTGCCGACCCGCGAAGCAGTCGAAAAACTGACGGCGGCCCGCCTGGCTGCCGACGTGATGGGTACGCCGACACTGGTGATTGCCCGTACCGATGCCGAAGCAGCGGACCTGTTGACGTCGGATGTCGACCCGATCGACAAGCCGTTCTGTACCGGTGAGCGTACGGTCGAGGGTTTCTATCGCGTCCGCCCGGGTTTCGACCAGTCGGTTGCCCGCGCGCTGGCCTATGCCGAAGTGGCCGACCTGGTGTGGTGCGAGACCGGCAAGCCGGACCTGGATTTTGCAAAGCGCTTTGCCGAAGCAGTGCATGCAAAATTCCCGGGCAAAATGCTGGCTTACAACTGCTCGCCGTCCTTCAACTGGAAGAAAAACCTGGACGACGCGACGATTGCGAAATTCCAGCGCGAACTCGGCGCCATGGGGTATAAATTCCAGTTCATCACGCTGGCCGGTTTCCATTCGCTGAATTATTCGATGTTCAATCTGGCGCATGGCTATGCCCGCAACAACATGACTGCCTTCGTCGAAATGCAGGAGGCGGAATTTGCTGCAGCAGAACGCGGCTTCACGGCAGTCAAGCATCAACGTGAAGTTGGCACGGGCTATTTCGACGCAGTGACTCAGGCGATTCAGCAGGGCAAGTCGTCGACGACGGCGCTGCACGGCTCGACAGAGGACGAGCAGTTCTTCGACAAGAAAGTCGCCTAGATATTTGACGGCACACCGTGACCGGCGCGCGAACGGCGCCGGGCGCCCGGCCGCTCGCGTCAGACCGACTTCTCCGTCGATGCGTCAACAATCCCTCCCGGTCACCGCCGCGAGGGATTTTTTTGTTCGTGAAAGCCACCACCACGGCACCGGTTTTTCGGTAACGCGCGCTGCCTGGGCTGCGGAAGCGGGCATCCCGCGCGCGTCCTGCGCAGCGAGGCTGGTAAAATACGGGAGCCGCAGGTCGTAGCAGTTCGCAACAGTCCGCAACAGTCCGCAACAGTCCCTCACGAACGAATCCCTATGCTCAGTTATCGCCACGCCTTCCACGCTGGCAATCATGCCGACGTGCTGAAACACGTGGTCACGATGCAGTTGCTGTCCTATCTTGGACAAAAAGAGACGCCGTACATGGTCATCGATACGCATGCCGGCGCCGGGCTGTACGCGCTGGACGGCGAATACGCCAGCAAGAATGCAGAGTTCGATACCGGCATCGGCAAGCTCTGGGAGCGGCGGGATCTTCCGGCGCCCTTGGCGGAGTATGTGCAACTGATTCGCGCGTTGAATCCAAGCGGCAAGATGCGCTACTACCCCGGTTCGCCGACGATTGCCGACCGCACCATGCGCCAGCAGGATCGCCTGCGCCTGTTCGAGCTGCACCCGACCGACAACAGAATCCTGCAGGAGAATTTTCGCAAGGCAGAGGCGCATGCTGCTGCGCAAGGCGTGCGGGGTGGCCGTGGCACGCGCACCATGATCCAGAAGGCCGATGGTTTCCAGGCGCTGAAAGCCTTGCTGCCGCCGCCGTCTCGCCGCGGTCTGGTTTTGATCGATCCGCCTTATGAAGACAAGGGCGACTACAAAAGGGTCAAGGACACGCTGCAGGATGCGCTGCTGCGCTTCGCCACCGGCACCTACGCGGTCTGGTATCCGGTCCTGCAGCGCATGGAGTCCCGGCAGATGCCGGAGAAGCTCAAGCGCCTTTCGGCAAATGGCTGGCTCAACGTGACGTTGAGCGTCAGTGCGCCGGCGCCGGACGGCTTTGGTCTGCACAGCAGCGGCATGTTCGTCATCAACCCGCCGTATACGCTCGAGCCGATGTTGCGGACCTTGATGCCGTATCTGGTACAAACCCTCGGCCGCGACAGCGCAGCCGGCTTCACGCTGGAAAGTGGCGTCACACTCGCGCAAAACACGGGATCTCGTCGGGTTTAAGCATGTCGTAGCCGTAGATCCGTGCTGAAGTCGGCATGGAGTCGCCATCCATTCATGGCAATTCGCGTTCATTTCATTCAGTTTTCTTTTCACCGATGATCGATCTGTCGTCCGAACCGATGCAACACGAAGCGCGCGCCAGCGATTTTTTCCTGGCGCGCCAGCCGATTCTCGACCGCCGCGAGGATCTGGTTGCCTATGAACTGCTGTTTCGCCGCGCTGCCGTTGGTGCGGCGGACGTGGTCGACGACCTGGCTGCCACCGCGGCAGTGATCGAACATTCTGCCGCGCTCGGGCTGCAGAACGTGATTGGCAGCGCACTTGGATTCGTCAACGTCGATGAAGCCGTCCTGATGTCCGAGATCGTGCAGTTCCTGCCACCGGACAAGGTGGTGCTCGAGATCCTGGAGACAGTGGTTGCCAGCGAAGCGTTGATTGCCCGAGTGGCGGAACTCGCAGCCCTCGGCTACACCTTCGCACTCGACGACGTCATCACGCATTCGGAGCACCTGGCCGGGCTGTTGCCGTTCGTAAAACTGATCAAGATCGATGTCACCGGCATGCCGCTCATGCAGCTGCAGGCGCTGAGCAGCGCCTTCAAGGCTGCAGGCAAGGATCTGCTGGCCGAGAAAGTCGAAACCGTCGAGGAATTCCAGACCTGCATGGCGCTGGGCTTCGACTATTTCCAGGGGTACTACTTCGCACGGCCGAATATCCTGAGTGGCAAGAAGCTGGCCGCGTCCCAATTGACCCTGGTGCAGTTGATCGGCCTGATCTCCAACGACGCCAGCAGCGACCACATCGAACGGGTCATCAAACAGGATGCATCGATCGGCCTGATGTTGCTGCGGTTGGTCAATACGCCTGGCGCCGGCGTCACCAAGCGCATCGATTCCCTCGGCCAGGCGCTGCTGGTGCTGGGACGTCGGCAATTGCGGCGCTGGCTGCAGATTCTGTTGTATGCGCAGCCTGGCCAGGATCGCAGCGCGGCGTCACCCTTGCTGGCGCTGGTTACCACGCGCGGCAAGCTGCTAGAACTCATCACGGAAAGGCTGATGCCCGGCGATCGCAGCATGGCCGACACTGCCTTCACGGTCGGCATCATGTCGCTGATGGACACGTTGTTCGGGCAGTCGATGGCAAGCATGCTCAAGCAGATCACGGTCTCGGATGAAGTCAGTGAGGCGCTTCTGCAGCGCAGCGGCTTCTTCGGCGATTTGCTGCTTCTGGCGGAATCGATCGAGCGCGTCGATGAAGCAGGCGTCGCGGTCGGTCCGATTCTCGCGCGTCTCGACTTGCCGTTGGATGACCTGAACGTGATGCAACTGGTGGCATTCAATTGGAGCAATCAGCTGAGCCGCTCGGCGCAGTGATCTGCCGATGGACTGCTTTTTTGCAGTCGCTCTGACGTTGGCCCACGGGGTCAGCCCTCGGCGCGCATCCTGTGCGACGCTGCCAACGGGCATGCGACGTCCGTCGCACTTACCAGGCAATTTCCTGGCCGTCCCAGGCATAGAAACGTCCTGAATCGGCCGGACCGTGCGCGCTGATCACCTGGAGCAGGCAGCGCGCGGCAAATTCCGGGGTAAACAATTTGTCGTCTGCGACCCTGGCCTGGAATGGCTTCGACAGGTCGGTGTCGGTCGTTCCCGGATGCAGCGCCAGCACGACGGCACGGCGGTTCATGCGGCCCAGTTCAATGGCCAGTGTTCTAAGCAACTGGTTTTGCGCCGCTTTTGCCGCGCGATAACCGTACCAGCCGCCCAGCCGGTTGTCTGAAATCGATCCGACCCGCGCCGACAAGGACGCGAACACCACCGGCTGCGCATGCCGCATCAACGGCAGGAAAGCCTTGGCCAGCAAGATCGGGCCAAAGGCGTTGACTGAAAAATTCGCCTGCAGGCTGGCGCTGCTGACCTGCAGCAGGGATTTTTCCGGTTGCAGCCGGTCGTCATGCAGCAAGCCGGTCGCGTTGATGATCAGGTGCAGCGCCGGGACCTTGGCGCGTACCGCCTCGGCCAGCGTACCGAGAGACGTTTCGTCGAGCAGGTCGGCATCGAGCAGATGAATCCGGCAGGCAGGATGGCCTTCCGAACCGATTGCCAGCGCCCGCAAGGCAGGATCGGACGTGGCATGGCGGCCCACGGCGAACAAATCGATCACCTGCGCGCGGGCCGCAAGCGCGGTCACCAGCGCACGGCCGATGCCGCCGGTCGCGCCCATGACCAGCACGGCGGCCGGTGCATCGAAATCCTGCAGGAGTGATTGGTCTGGCATGGCGTCGAAAGGAAGATGAAATGCACGCGTGAAGCGCGCGGTCGTGGTCTCGGTCGCGGGATAGGTCGTGGTATTGCTCGTTGCGAAGTCTAGCAGAGGGTAATCGGATTGATTGCCGGGGCAGCTTGCACATGCCGTTACAATGCACGCATGAACAAGGCATTCGTGAAAGAGGGCGGCAACGACGACGAGGACGACGATGGCGACCAGCGCCTGCCGCAGATCCCTGCCGGTGCGAAGAACTACATCACGCCGCAAGGATATCAACGCCTGAAGGATGAGTTGCTGCAGTTGATCGACGTCGACCGGCCGGAAGTCGTGCGCATCGTGCACTGGGCGGCATCGAACGGCGATCGCTCGGAAAACGGCGACTACATCTATGGCAAGCGGCGGCTGCGCGAGATCGACCGGCGCATTCGCTTTCTTACCAAGCGGCTCGATCTGGCCGCGGTGGTCGACCCGAGCGCGCATCACGGAACCGACCAGGTGTTCTTCGGCGCGACGGTACGCTATTGCACCAAGGCCGGCGTCGAACACGTGGTCA
>JAYTLK010000080.1:0-4377 GCA_043729515.1 Herminiimonas sp. | reverse complement strand
GCGATGTGCTGGCAGACCAGCACGGCCAGCAGCCATCGTTCGACGACCGAATGCTGGGTCGACTGGTTGTCGGCGCGTTTTGCATCCGGTATGTTGTGTTGGGCAATGACGGTCGGGTTGAAATGGATTTGCTGGCAGCAATCAAGCGTGCGCCAGAAAAAATCGCGGTCCTCTTCATAACTGACACGTTCCCAGAAACCCTGTGCCTGCAAAACCCGTGTTTTGCGTACCGAGAGGATGTTCAGGTGGGCAAAACCGCCGGCCTCGCACAGCGCGTCGATAGTGACCGGGCCGCCGCCGGCGGCGCCGCGAAGCTTCGGCAACCAGTTGGCGATTTCAGTGCCGCGGCTTGAAACCCCGGTCTGGTTGGCGATGTACATATCGACGTCGGGTTGCGTGGCGAACACGGTGGCGACGGCAGTTAGGTGACCAGCAGACGTCCAGAGATCGTCGTCGTCACAGAAAGCAATGATTTCGCCACGCGCCAGTGCAATGCCGGCATTGCGGGTGACCGATGGGCCGAGTCCCCTGCCGCCGGGCTGGCCGAGACGATGCAGGATGAAGCGACTGTCGAGCGACGCCCACAGTGCCGGATACTCCGCTGCCGTTGCTGCGTCCGATGCATCGTCGAGCACGATGACTTCGAAGCGGCTGAAGGTCTGCGCGGCGATTGTGCGCAACGCCTGCGCCAGCAAATGGGCACGATTGCGGGTCGGCATCACGATCGAGATGAACGGGAGCGCGGCGGGCAAGGCGTCGGTTGGGCTGGCCGTCATGTGGATTAGGTTTCGCTGCAGGTTGGGCTGATATGCCAGTGTGCGACATCAGCGCAGCGCTGATGCCCTGGAGAGGCTGCGCCGCACCGCACAAACGAGCGTTGGATTATAAGCATTTAAAAATCATTCAGGTTCGGAAATCTCATGCGGGTGCTTCTACACCAGCACTTCAAGCGCTGCCGGATGGCTCAAAAATCCACTCGGGCTTGCCGTCAGGCCGTAAGCACCCGATTGCAGCACCACTACCAGGTCACCCGTTTCGGCAACGGCCATTTCCAGGCGGTCGGCCAGCAGATCGAGTGGCGTGCACAAGGGTCCGACCACGGAGACAATTTCCCGCGCAGCGCCAGCGATGCGGTTACCGATGACGACCGGATAGTTCTTGCGGATCACCTGGCCGAAGTTGCCGGTTGCTGCCAGGTGATGATGTAGGCCGCCGTCAGTGACCAGATAGACCTCGCCGCGTGAAACCTTGCGCTCGATGACCCGGCAGACATAAATACCGGCTTCGGCCACCAGGTATCGGCCCAGCTCGACGACGATGCGCGCCGCGGGCAAATGCTGGCGCACCTGTGGCATCAGGTTCTCGAGGCCGGCGCCGATGGCGGCCATGTCCAGCGGCACATCCCCCGGAAAATACGGCACGCCAAAGCCGCCGCCGATGTTCAGGGTTCGCACCGGTGCGGGCGCATGGGCTGCCAGGCGGATGGCCAGGGCGATCGTCTTTGCCTGCGCTTCGGCGATTGCAGCAGCCTTCAGGTTCTGCGAGCCGCAATAGATCTGGAAACCCTGGAAGTCGAGCGCCAGGATACCAAGGCGGTGCAGCATGGCCGGTACCGCTTCAGCGTCCACGCCGAACTGCTTCGGGCCACCGCCCATGATCATGCCGGAAGATTTCAGGTCAAAATCGGGATTGACGCGCACCGCAACCCGTGGCCGCACGCCGAGCGCCTGGCCGATTCTGGCGACGCGTTCCATCTCGGCCGCCGACTCCATGTTGATGACGATGCCGGCTGCGATCGCGCAACCGAGTTCCTGGTTGCTCTTGCCCGGCCCGGCAAAGTTGATCGCCTCCGGCGTCATGCCGGCGTCGAGCGCGACCTTCAGCTCGGCACCCGAGGCGACGTCGATGCCATCGACCCGTGTCGCCATGAACTGCACGATTGCCGGCATCGGATTTGCCTTCATCGCATAGTGCAGCTGCACGTCGGCCGGCAGGTGGCTGCGCAGGCTGGCGATACGCGATGCCAGGCTGTACCGCTCGACTGCATAGAACGGCGTTGCGCCCACGCGTTGCGCCAACCGGGTCAGGGGCATGCCACCGATCTGCAGGCAGTCGTCGACCACCGCAAATTGCGATAGGGGCGCATGGCGCGGACGTGGAGCCGTCATGACGATTGCTCTGCGGAAAGCGCCTGCAGCTCCGAGCGCAGCAGGTTGCGGTCGATCTTGCCGTTCGGATTGCGCGGCAGACTGCCGGCGCGGATCACGATCTGGCTGGGAAGCATGTAGGTCGGCAAATGCTGCCGACAGGCGGCCAGAAGTGCGGCGCCGTTAAGGACTTGTCCTTCGCGCGGCGTGACCACTGCGATGATTGCCTGACCGAGTGCAGGATGCGGCATGCCGATGGCGGCGGCTTCGGCAACCGCGGGCAACGCATAGAGCACCTCTTCCACTTCGGTCGGGCTGATCCGGTAGCCGGAAGACTTGATCATGTCGTCGGTACGGCTGATGAAATACAAAAACCCCTCGCTGTCAGCGCGCACGGTGTCACCCGACCAAACCGCGATTTCCGGCAATGGCAAGCCAGAATGCGACACCGGGCATGGGCGGAACCGTTCCGCCGTCCTGGTCGGATCGTTCCAGTATCCCATTGCCACCAGCGCCCCCCGATGCACCAGCTCGCCCGCCTCGTCCGGTGCGCAGCGGCTGCCGTCGGGCCGCACTACCAGCACTTCGGCATTCGGTATCGCGCGTCCCATCGAGTCAGGACGGCGTGCCAGCTCTTCCGGCGGCAGATACGTCGATCGGAAGGCTTCGGTCAGGCCGTACATCAGGTAAGGCGCGGCAGCCGGCAGTTTGTTGCGCAGCCGCTTCAGGGTGGCGCCTGGCATTGCACCGCCTGAATTAGTGATGTAACGCAAACTGCATTCATGCGGCCAGGCAAGCTCGGCGATATGCAGCCATAGTGGTGGCACCGCGGCCAGGCCAGTAATCCTTTCTGCAAGCACGACATCCAACACGTCGCGCGGGACCAGGTAATTGAGCAGTACCACCGTTGCGCCGACATGAAATGCGGTCGTCAGCTGGCTCAGGCCGTAATCGAAACTGAGCGGCAGCAGCGCCAGTATCCGGTCCTGTGGCGTGTTTCCCAGGTACTGTGCAACGCTGGCAGCGCCGATGACCATGTTACGGTGCGACAGCACGACGCCCTTTGGCATGCCGGTGCTGCCCGAGGTGTACAGGATCGCTGCCATGTCGGCATCGATGACCCGGTGCGCCAGACCTGGCCCTGCCGTTGCACAGGCGTTGTCCCATCCGGTTGCCTGCGAGCCAGGGCCGATCTGGATGGTGCCGTCGATACTGGCACCGGTGACAAAAACCGTTGTGAGATCGATGCATTTCGGCAATGCCTGAAGCAGCAGCGCGAGTCGTTCTGCGGAAGTCACTAGTGCGGTGACGTTACAATCCGACAGGATGTAGGCTACCTGCTCTGGCTTGAGCAACGGATTGATCGGCACCAGTACCGCACCGGCAGCGCTCGCGCCGAACATTGCGGCAACTGCTTCGGGGCACTTGTCGAGATAGACGGCGACCCGATCTCCCCGCCCGACGCCGCAGGCGAGCAGCGCATTTGCGCCGGCGGTGACCGCTGCCGCGAGCGCCGCGTAGCGCATGCGGCGCGCCTGATAGACCAGCGCCTCTGCATCGGGAGTGCGGCGCGCGCTGGCAAAAATCAGTTCGTGGACGAGATCGGTCATGGCGCAATGCGGGAACGTTTTTGAAGAGCGGTGCTGCTGGCGTGCCGGTCGCAGTAAAAGTGTTTCTTTGAAGATAACATAGTTGTTGCGCATTTCAGTCGCTTGGGTGCCACAGAGTGTATTGCATCCGGTCTGCAGGTTTCGTGCAGGTTTGCCGGAATTTAACCGGCGCCAACTGGCCGTAGAAAATTGATTAGTGAACATCCGATGAGTAAATACCCGCACACCAACATTCCAACCGATCCGGTTCTCTGCATGGCGACCTTCGGCAGCAACCGCGCCAGCGGCGTGCCATCGGTGCTCGACGCTGGCAATGTGCGCCAAGTCACCAGCGGCCGGGTGGCGATCGGGCTGGCCCTGCTGGAGATGCATGTAGGCAGCGGCGACGAGGTATTGATACCGGCGTATCACAGCCGTTCAATGGTCGAACCCGTGATCTGGGCTGGCGCGCAACCGGTGTTCTTCAAGATATGCGCCGACACGTCGCTCGACCTCGATGACCTTGCGGCAAAGATGACGCCGCGCAGCAAGGTCGTCATGGTGCCGAATTATTTTGGCTTCGCCCAGGACCTGATGGGCATTCGCGCCTTTTGCGACCGGCACGGGTTGTTGATGCTGGA
>JAYTLK010000079.1:0-5007 GCA_043729515.1 Herminiimonas sp. | reverse complement strand
GATCAGCAGCCGCCAGCGCGGGCCGTGGATGGTGGTCAGGGCCGCGGCGGAAACCTGCTGGCGCATGCCGGCACCGGCGGCGCCAAGCGTCACGGCGCCAGTTGCCAGATCGAGGCGGCGCATCATCGGCTCGCGCGCATCGAGGCGCTCCAGCAATTCGTCGATCTGACTGTGCGCCGAGAGCGGCTCGATCGCCAGTTCGATGGTGCCGCCGCATGGCAGGCCAAAGCGGTGTGCCTCATCGGCAGTGATACCGTAAGAGACGATTTCAGGCAGCGTGCGGGTGATGCCTTCGCTGCGTACCCGGGCAATCAGGTCATCCTCGATGCAGCCGCCGGAGACCGAGCCGACCACCCGACCGTCTTCGCAAATGGCCAGCGTCGCGCCTTCGGGACGCGGGCTGGAGCCCCAGGTCTTGATGACGGTGACCAGTTCGCAGCGCCGGCCGGCGGCGATCCATTCGCGGCATTGCTTGAGTACTTCGAGATCGATGCTGTCCATGCGGTCGGTCGCCGCCATGACGGCGGCAAGACTAAAAATCAGGCGTCGAGTGTAGCAGTTCCGGCGTTCTCGGCCTGGCACGCGTGCCATGTCGGAGGAGGGCCGGCGGACCAGAGTCAAACCGGGCAAATGACGCTACCCTGGTATTTTCCTCTATCGCTGCATCGCTTCCCACACTTTCTGCAGCCGCTTGACCGACACCGGCATCGGCGTGCGCAGTTCCTGGGCAAACAGCGAAACCCGCAACTCTTCCAACAGCCAGCGGAATTCCGTCATCTTCGGGTCGGCCTGGCGATTGCCCTGGCGGTCACCCAGAGCGCGCTGATACGGCAGCATGACTGGCGCCAGTTCTGCCATCAGGCGTGCATCGCGCGAGGGATCGCTGCGCAGCTTTTCCAGGCGCACGCCAATCGCCTTCAGGTAGCGCGGAAAATGCGTCAGGTGATCGAAGCCATGCTCGGCGACGAAACGCTTGCCGATCAGGGCGCGCAGCTGGCCATCGATGTCGGCGACTGTCTGCGGATGGCCCTTGGCAGCCTGCAGCTTTTTCGGCAGGCCATGGAATTCGAGGAGGACCAGGCCGACCAGGCGGGCGATCTCGTTGACCAGCAAATTCAGGCGGGTCTTGCCCTGTTCCTTGCGCTGCTCGAATTCGGCGGCATTGGTGGGTAGCGGCGTTTGCATGCACGCGCGCTCCAGGCCGGCCGTGAGGATCTGTTCGCGCAGTTCCTCCTGCGAACCGAGCGGCATGAATTGCATTCCCATCTGCTGCAGGCCCGGCACGTTCTTTTCCAGATATTTCAACTGCTCTTTCAGGCCCAGCGCGAACAGGCGGCGCATGCCCGCATGATGAATGCGCTGGGCTTCGGCCGGATCGTCGAAGACTTCCAGATCACAGTGCATGCCGCGATCGACCAGCGCCGGAAAGCCGATCAGCTTCTGGCGGCCTTGCACGATTTCCAGCAATTCAGGCAGCTCGCCGAACGTCCAGCTCCTCAGATTCTGATAGCGATTGAGCAGTGCGGCAACCGTACCGGCAGGTGCTACAGCAGTGCCGGCGCCGCCAGGACCGGTCGCCCGCGGCCCCGTGCCGGTCTGTGCCGAGCCTGCCGGCGATGGGGATCGCATCGCACCCCGATCGATTCTCCCGTCAGTTCCCTGCCTGTCCCTGTCCCTGTCCCTGTCCCTGTCATTGCCGTTGCCTGGAAGCCGCCCGTGACCGCGCGGCGTCGCAACCCCGGTTTCACCAGCGGCGCCTGCTGCGCCTTGCAGATCGAGCGGCGCGATTGCGGTCTGTTCGGCCAGCTTCTGAAACTGCTCCCGCGCCTGGCCTCCGAATTCTCTTTGCAGCGCAGCCAGATTGCGTCCCATCTCCAGCTGCCGCCCATGCTCGTCGATGATCTTGAAATTCATCGCATGATGCGCCGGCAGGGTCTCGGTCTTGAAGTCGGTCGTGCGTACGGCAACCTGGGTCTGCGCGCGGATGTCGTCGATCACCGCATCGATCAGGCTGCCTCGCCCGAAGACGTTGCGGTCATGGATACGCTCGCAGAACCCGGCCGCATAGTCAGGCAGCGGCACGCAGTTCCTGCGCAGCTTCTGCGGCAGCGACTTGATCAACAGCTGCACTTTTTCTTTCAGCATGCCCGGCACCAGCCAGTCGCAGCGGTCGGCGGAGAGCTGGTTCAAGGAAAACAGCGGCACGGTCAGCGTGACGCCATCACGCGGCGTACCCGGCTCGAAATGGTAGGTCAGGCCCATCTCGATGCCGGCCATGCGCACGACCTTGGGAAACAGGTCGGTCGTGATGCCGGCCGCTTCATGCCGCATGAGGTCGTCGCGGTTCAGGTGCAGCAGCGTCGGATTGGCGGCGCTGGCGTCCTTCAGCCATTTTTCGAAACCGATGCCATTGTTGATGTGGGCCGGCAGCGCCTGATCGTAGAACGCGGCGATCAGTTCATCGTCGACCAGCACGTCGAGCCGGCGCGACTTGTGTTCCAGGTTTTCGATTTCCCGGATCAGCTTCTGGTTGTGGGCATAAAACGGCGCGCGGGTGGCGAAGTCGCCGCCGACCAGCGCATCGCGGATGAAGATCTCGCGCGCCTCGACCGGATTGATCGGCCCGTAGTGAATCCGGCGCTGGCTGTAGACCACCAGGCCATACAGCGTGGCGCGCTCGAAGGCCGAGACCTGTGCCGTGGCTTTTTCCCAGCGCGGCTCACCGAAGGATTTCTTCAACAGGTGGCCGCCGACTTTTTCCAGCCACTCCGGCTGGATCTGGGCGATGGTGCGCGCGTAGAGCCGGGTTGTCTCGACCAGCTCGGCTGCCATCACCCACTTTCCGGGTTTCTTGAGCAAGCTCGAACCAGGCCAGATGTGGAACTTGATGCCGCGTGCGCCGAGATAATGCGCGTCTTCATCCGACTTGAAGCCGATGTTTCCCAGCAGGCCAGTCAGCAGCGCCAGATGCAGGTTGTCATAGGTGGCCGGCGCGTCGTTGAGCCGCCAGCCCTGCTCGCGCACGATGGTCAGCAACTGCGAGTGGACGTCGCGCCATTCGCGCAGGCGCAGCTGCGACAGGAAATTCGCCCGGCAATTTTCCTGCAACAGCTTGTTCGATTTCTTGTGCGCGATCGCATCCTCGAACCAGGCCCAGATCTTCAGGTACGACAGAAACTCCGATTTTTCATCGGCGAATTTCTTGTGCGCCAGATCGGCTGCGGCCTGTGCCTCCATCGGCCGGTCACGCGGATCCTGCACCGAGATCGCCGCGGCGATGATCAGCATCTCGCTCAGGCAGACATTGTCGCGCGCCGCCAGGATCATGCGGCCGACCCGTGGATCGAGCGGCAGCCTGGCCAGCTGGCGGCCGAGCGGCGTCAAGGCATTGTCGTCGTCGACCGCGCCCAGTTCCTGCAGCAGCTGGTAACCGTCGGCAATTGCCCGCCCCGGCGGCGGCTCGATGAACGGAAAGGTTTCGACGTCCGCCAGGTGCAGCGACTTCATCCGCAAGATCACGGCCGCCAGCGACGAGCGCAGGATCTCCGGCTCGGTGAATTTCGGCCGCTGCAAATAATCCTGCTCTTCATACAAGCGGATGCAGACACCCGCCGCCACCCGACCGCAACGCCCGGCCCGCTGGTTCGCCGCCGATTGCGCGATCGCTTCGATCTGCAACTGCTCGACCTTGTTGCGATAGCTGTAGCGCTTGACCCGCGCGGTGCCGGCATCGACCACGTAGCGGATGCCCGGCACCGTCAGCGACGTTTCCGCCACGTTGGTGGCCAGCACGATGCGCCGCGCCGCCGAGGTCTTGAACACCCGTTCCTGCTCCTGCGCCGAGAGGCGCGCGAACAGCGGCAGGATTTCCACATGCGGCGGATGATGCTTGCGCAGCGCTTCGGCGGTATCGCGGATCTCGCGCTCGCCTGGCAGGAACACCAGCACGTCGCCACTGCCGATGCGGCACAACTCGTCGACGGCGTCGGTGATTGCCTCCATCAGGTCGCGCTGGCCGCGTTCGCGCTGGGCCTGCTGGGAGCGTGCGTCGCGCCGGGCACCGTCCGGCTTGCCGGCATTGTTCGCAGCGCCCCCACCGGCCGCGCGTGCCGCATTCGGCGCCGTGGCGTCGGTGTCATCTACCGGGCGATAGCGGATCTCGACCGGATACATGCGGCCGGAGACTTCAATCACCGGCGCCGGTTTGCCGGGTGTGCCGAAATGTCGCGCGAAACGATCGGCGTCGATGGTGGCCGAGGTGATGATGACCTTCAGGTCCGGCCGGCGCGGCAGCAGCTGCTTCAAGTAACCGAGCAGGAAATCGATGTTCAGGCTGCGCTCGTGCGCTTCGTCGATGATGATCGTGTCGTACTGGCGCAGCAGCGGATCAGACTGCGTCTCGGCCAGCAGGATGCCGTCGGTCATCAGCTTGATCCAGGCGCCGCGGGTCAGGGTATCGGTGAAGCGGACCTTGAAGCCGACATGCTCGCCGGGCGGGCTGCCGAGCTCGAACGCGATGCGCTTGGCAGTGGCCGAGGCGGCAATGCGGCGCGGCTGGGTATGGCCGATCAGGCCGGTCGCGCCACGCCCGAGTTCGAGACAGATCTTCGGCAGCTGGGTGGTCTTGCCGGAGCCGGTTTCGCCGCTGACGATGATGACCTGGTTCGCCTGCAGGGCGGCGGCGATGTCGCCCCGGCGCGAGGAGACCGGCAGTTCTTCCGGGAAGACGATGGGCGGCAGCGGGTTGCGCGGCGGTCCACCAGCACCGGAGTTGGTGCTGGTGGCCGCTGGCGCGCCTTCATTTGCAGTATCGCGACGCCGTCGTGCTCCTGTGTCGGCAGTGCTGCGCTCGGGGCTGCGCGCCCGGCTGCGGTCATGGCCAGGTTCGTCGGGCAATTTTTGAGGGGATTTAGGTGCGGACATGTCGGCCCGAATTATAATGCTCTCCATGCAAACCCAGAGCCATTTCGTCGACTGGCTGCGTTCAGTCGCGCCCTACATCCACGC
>JAYTLK010000078.1:0-20562 GCA_043729515.1 Herminiimonas sp. | reverse complement strand
CCGCGCGGGCAGGCCCATACTGAAAGCAAAACCGGATTCAACCACGTTTGTCTGGAACCGCATGGCATCCACCCAACTGCATCGCAATACCTTTGCCGTCCTGCTGATTTTGATTACAGCGGCGTTCCTGGCATTGCTCCTGCCATTTTTTGGCGCGGTGTTCTGGGCGATCGTTCTCGGGATTGTCTTTGCGCCGCTGCATGCGCGCTTCCTGTGCCGCATGCCAACGCACCCGACACCAGCCGCACTGGCCACCCTCCTTCTGTGCCTGTTGATCGTGGTGCTTCCGCTATTGCTGCTGACCGGCGCACTGTTGCGCCAGGCCAGCATGCTGTATCACACCGTCAGCACCGGCAACCTCGATGCCGGTGCCTATTTCGCCCAGATCGTGCAGGCACTCCCGGCATGGGTGGTACGCCTCCTGGAGCGTCTCGGACTGGGTGACTTCGCTGCGGTACGCACGACACTGTCAGCAGCGAGCAAGAGCGGTGCTCAATTATTGGCGGGACAGGTGGTAGGCGTCGGGCAAAATGCACTGCAATTCGTGGCGGCCACCGGCATCATGTTGTATCTGCTGTTTTTCATGTTGCGTGACGGGGAGATGCTGGCAGCGAAGATCCGCCTGGCAGTTCCGCTGTCACACGCCAGCAAGGCTGCGCTGTTCGCCACTTTCGTCACCGTCATCCGCGCCACCGTCAAGGGCAGCGTGGTGGTGGCAGCCTCTCAAGGTGCACTCGGTGGCACGCTGTTCTGGTTCCTGGGCATCCAGGGCGCATTGCTGTGGGGCGTGCTGATGGCGTTTCTGTCACTGGTGCCGGCGGTCGGCGCGGCGCTGGTGTGGGGACCGGTGGCGTTGTACTACCTGGCAACCGGCGCCGTCGGCACCGGGGCGCTGGTGATCGGCTTCGGCGTGCTGGTGATCGGACTCGTGGACAATTTGCTGCGTCCGATCCTGGTCGGACGGGACACGCATTTGCCGGATTATGTCGTCCTGTTGTCGAGCGTCGGCGGCATCGCGCTGTTTGGGCTGAACGGTTTCGTGATCGGTCCGGTGATCGCTGCCTTGTTTCTTTCGGCATGGGCATTGTTCGGCGGCGCTGACGCGCCAACGCATCCTCAGGACTGAAACACGTGCCCGGTCGGTGGTTGCGACGACTGTTCGATCTTCCCGATTCCTCGGCAGTCAGTTGCCCGATGGATTGGTATCAATGCGGCCTCAATGCGCCCTCAATGCGCGCTCAACTGCAATTGCTGCCGAATCCATGCATGCGGCGCCTTGCGGGAATCCCGGTCATGCCAGAGCATGTCGACATGCACCACCGGCAGGTCGAACGGCAACTCTTTTGTCGTCAACAAGGTCGTCATGCCGATGGTTTTGAGCAGATGGCGTGGCACGATTGAAATCAGGTCGGAGTCGGCCACCACCCGGCCGACGGTGTAGAACTGGTTGACGGTCAGGGCAATGCGGCGGCTGCGGCCCAGGGCAGCCAGGGCATCGTCGGCCGGCCCGTGCGCCCGTCCGGAAAAGCTCACCAGCGCATGATGGGCGGCGCAATAACCATCGAGCGTCAGCTCGCCCTCTGCCAGCGGATGATCGCGGCGCATGACACAGATGTATTTACCGCTGTAGAGCCGCTGGTGCCGGATCGCCGATGTCGAGCCAAGCTCGCCGGTCAACTGCGCCACCACGCCGGGAAAGGAGCCTACCGCCAGGTCGATCTCGCCCTGGAGCAGCATCGGGCGCGGATCGCGCGAGGTCAGCGGCAGCATCCGCAGGTCGATGCCGGGCGCATTCGCCTTGATGGCACGAATCAGGCCGGGCAACAGCAGGGAAGCGGTCGAGTCCGCCATCGCCAGGCGAAACATTGCCTGCAGCGCCGCGATGTTGAATTCCGGCGGTGCCAGGAGCGCTTCCAGATCAGCCAGCGCCAACCGCACTCCCGGCCAGATTTCTTCGGCCCGCGAAGTTGGTTTCACGCCATGGGCGGTGCGGATGAAGAGTTCATCGCTCAATGCCTCACGCAGACGTTTCAAGGCATTCGAGACCGCCGGTTGGGTCGTGGCAAGCCGGTCGGCGGCGCGCGTGAGGTTTTGCTCCGACATGATGACGTCGAAGACACGCAACAGATTCAGGTCGAGGGTCAGGAAGGACATGGCTGGAATTGCTCTTGAATGGGAAAATCACCGCAGTCGGGTCGAATCGCGCCGCGCGGTGCAACCCGGCCCTCCTGCATCCAGCCGGGTGCGCCGCAGGCGCTTTCAAAGCCGCAATCTTGGCATAGCCGCGCTGGATCTGCCAGCCGCCTAGCCGGGTTGGCGGGCCGGCACTGCCCGTTCGGAAACCATGACCTGATTGCGACCGGCAGCCTTGGCGAGGTACAGCGCGACATCGGCACGGTCGAGCAGGTCGACCGGCGCGTCGTCGGGATGCAGCAGCGCCAGGCCGCAGGAAACCGTGATGCCGCCCACGACTTCGCCGGTGGCGCTCTTGCGGATGCGGATGCGGGCGATCGCCTGGCGCAGGTTCTCCGCGACCTGGCGCGCCGCCGGCAGGGGGGTGTCACCGAGCAGGACGACGAATTCCTCGCCGCCGAAGCGGGCCACGAAATCCTTTCCCTTCAGATTCTGCTGCACGGTCTTGGCCACGGCGCCCAGGGCCTTGTCGCCCATGACATGACCCAGGGTATCGTTGAAGCGCTTGAAATGATCGACATCTATCATGATCAGTGTCAGAGGCACTCCCGCTTCGCGAGCGTCGTCGATGCGCATCAAAAGCGCTTCATCGAAGGCACGCCGATTCTGCAGCCCGGTGAGCGCATCGACGCGGGCCTCCTGGCGCACCTGCTGTAGTTCGGTACGCAGCGCATCGACCTGGAGCTGGGCGCGATTGAGTTGCTGGACGAAGGTCAGCAGCGACGCCGCCATGAGGCGCGATTGTTCCGCCAGTTCGCGGGCGATGGAAAGGGAAGCTGGCTGCACCGCTTCATGCGCGCCAGACACATCGGATGGCGGTGTTGCAGCAGCGCCCTGCAATATCGTTGGCAGGGTGTCGAACAATTGTTGCGAGCGGCTGCTGGCGGCCTGCACTTCGGAAGTCGATCCCGCCACCTGCAACAGCAGTGCAGTCAATGCCGCACTGACCTTGGCCACGCTGCTTGCCTCGGCATCACGCACGTGCCGCTCGAACAAATGGGCGGTCTGCTGGGCAGTCAGGCGTGCGCCCGCCGTGATGACGTCGACCAGGTCGGCCGCCAGTTCAGGTTGGTTGCCGGCGATATAACTGAACCAGAGCGCATAGCTCTCCGGCCCGAAATCGGCCGCATGCTTGCTCAGCAACGGCAATACCAACCGCAACTGCTCGGAAGTCTGGTCCAGTCGGATTGCCGTGTCAGGCAGGTTCGGCTGCATTTCGTTGTCCTGCAAATAAAAGATTTTGCGAGAATGTAGGATACCGAACACGTTTCTTCAAGTCCACTAATTGCTGCGGAGATAACGAAATTGCCATGAACAGGTGTGTCATCAGCGCGCATGCTGGCATTCGGCAATAATGTATTTACGGCGCTGGGCCGGAATCGATTGAGGAATTTCATGGATCGCGATGCCTTTGCTCGACAACTCAAGGCCGATGGCTTTACCGAAACCGTAACGGTTGCGCGCGAGGCCGGCGCCATGCTCGGCACCCATACCCACCCGTTCGAGGCGCGGGCGCTGGTGCTGCAGGGGGAGCTGGAGATTTGCGTCGATGGCCAGCCGCGGCGCTATGCCAGCGGCGACGTATTCCACCTGCAGGCGCATTGCCCGCATGAGGAAACCTATGGTCCACAGGGTGTGACTTATCTGGTTGGGCGCAAGTAACCGAGGCCTGCCCGAACGCCAAAGTCGTGCAATCGGGCATCGTCTTTTAGCGTTGCATTCAAACAAAGTTCGGCTGGCGCTGCGGGTCGTCGAATTGGCATGGTCGGAAAGCACATCATGAAGCAACGCAGTCAGGCGGCACCACCGACTCGAGAAAGGTCGCCAGCAGGCGATGCGCGGCAGCGTGCGCTGTCTCACGCTCGTCATAGATGCCAGCCCGGAAAGATTCCAGGCTCGGGCCAACCTCGCCCGGAGCCAGATAACTGATGAAACCGACGTATTTGCCGCTTGGCAGACGTACCACGTGGGCGGACACATCCAGCCGGCTGTCGCGCTGGTTGTCGAAGGGATAAGGGCGGGCAGAAACCATGTGTCACTCGTGATGCTCGAAAAGATACGAGATAGACTTGACCTAAATCAATAAGTTCCATGGATAAAGATTCTTAAGAGTAAAAATTCATGCATGCAAAGCGTACATTGCTGCCTTCCGGCATACCATTTTCCGCGTGAGCATCGCCCGTAGCGTTCTGCCAGCCATGGCCTGCCTGACTCTTGCAGGCAATTACGGCCGCGTTGCATTGCATGCCGATCTCTACGTCAAGACGCCTGCGATGCACCAGCGAGGTTTATTACGAATTGCTACTATGGCAACGCCGGCACCACGTTACGCGAATCCATCCCGGGCGCCGGCGGCCACCATCATCGGTTTCACTGGAGACAAAAAATGAACGTAAAATTTCATCGCATCGGCGCTGCAGGGACGCTTGCCTGCATGTCGATCAGCCTGACACTTGCATCCGCCCACGCCCAAACGGCAGACAACATGAAAAAACTGGAAAATTTCCAGTCCACCGGCGCCAACCTCAACATGGAAACGGTGCCGCAGGGTGGCGAGCCGGCTGCCGCGATCCGCGCTAATCTGAAAAACGTGAAGCTGCCGCCGGGCTTCAAGATCGACCTGTATGCGATCGTGCCGGATGCGCGCCACATGGCCGTCGGCCCATCAACCGGCATCGTCTTTGTCGGCACCCGCAAGACCAGGATCTGGGCCGTGACCGATCGTCGCAAGACGCGCGTGGCCGATGAAGTGAAAGTATTTTCTCCATCGATCAACTTCAAGGTACCGAACGGCGTGTGCTTCTCTCCCGACGGCATCTTGTATGTGGTCGAGCACAACCGGGTGATGAATTTTCCCGCAGCCGAATTTTTCTACGAAGGACCGGATGTCGCTGCCAGCGCTGTGGTACCGCAGGGCGAACTCATTCCGGTGAAAGAAGAGAGCTTCAATCACGGCGCCCGCACCTGCCGCATCGGCCCGGACAACAAGCTCTACATTACCCTCGGCAATCCGTTCAACGTTCCGGCCCGCGACAAGCTGGCCCTCTACGATCAGATCGGCATGATGGGCATCATCCGCATGGATCGTGATGGAAAAAATCGGGAAGTGTATGCGCGCGGCGTGCGCAACTCGGTCGGCCTGGATTTCAATCCGAAGGACAAGACGCTCTGGTTTACCGACAACCAGGTCGATGGCATGGGCGACGACATGCCGCCGGGAGAATTGAACCGCGCCACGAAAGCCGGCCAGAATTTCGGTTTCCCATGGTACGGCGGCGGCATGATCCGCACCGTCGAATACAAGAACGATACCCCGCCGGCCGATGCCGTGCCGCCGCAGGTAGAGATGGCACCGCATGCAGCCGACCTTGGCCTGACTTTTTATAACGGCAAGATGTTTCCGGCAAAATATCAGGGCGGCATCTTCAATGCCGAACACGGCTCGTGGAACCGGACGGTGCCGGTCGGTGCGCGCGTGATGTACACGCCAGTCAAGGCCGATGGCACCGCCGGCAAGACCGAGGTCTTCGCCGACGGCTGGCTGACGTCCAACAAGGAATATTTGGGCCGGCCAGTCGATGTGGCAAACCTGCCGGATGGCTCGTTGCTGATCTCCGACGATTATGCCGGAGCGATCTACCGCGTGTCATACAGCGGCCGCTGATCTCTGGCAGTGCCCCTGCGCCGTAACGGGCGGGGGCTTTCCTTACCTGCTTATTCGACAATGTCAACGGCATAACCGCAGTGGCCGCAGGTCAGGCGGCCAAGGCCGTGATGGTCGGGATGGTCGGTCAACGCCTGTTGCTCGCCCCGCACCTGCCAGCAGATCGGGCAGTAGCGCACGCCATTGATCGAAATCGGCATTTGCGGCGCCGCGTCTGGCACGCCACTTGATGCTGCCAACCGGTCCTGCAGGCCATCGACACGCATCTTCGCTTCGGCAAGTTCGGCTTCGAGATCCGCTTTTTGATCATCCTGTTCAGACATGGTCGGCTTTCTGGGCAATGGGAGAATCCGAGCTTGACGCAGATGCCAGCGGTATGTCTGTGCGTTTTCGCGAAAAGCCCTTGCTAGCCTGCGCATCAGCGGCTGCTGCCCTGCGCCGGATCGGCTCTCCGCTGTTACCACTCCAGCGCCAGCAGGCGTTTGGCCATGCGCGGCCAGCACAAGCGGGCGATCTCGTCGCGCCGGGCCCATTGAAAATCATCGACTTCCGGCGTCGGTTTGCCGGTGCGGTGGTGAGGGAACATGCTTGCGCACGTCAGATGGCCCAGGCCGTGGAATGATTCAGGCGCCTGCAGCTTGAACAAATGCAATTTCTTGTCCGGACGGTAATCGAAGCAGCCCAGATCCTCGAACAGCGCAGCATCGAAAACCAGTCCGGTTTCCTCGCGCATCTCGCGCCGTGCCGATTCCAGCGGCGTCTCGCCAGGATCCTGCATGCCTTTCGGAATATCCCAGTGATCGGTATTGGTGACATGCGCCAGCAGGATCTCGCCGTCGCGGTTGATGACCAGCGTGCCACAGGAAATCGACGTCGTCATGATCGTTCAGGTAAAGACAAACGCCAGCATGGCAGCGTCGTCGATCATCATCATCGTCAGGCTGATCGACCAGACCGTCGCCTGCACCCGCAGCGTCGCGACAATATCGGCCAAGGTAACTGCACGTGGCAGGCTGCCCGGCCGCTCAACCATCGGTTTGCCGAGCGAATGCAGTTGAGACTGGCCCGCCGGTAGCCACACTGAAAGCAACACCGACAGTCGACCCGGTACGTTCACGGCGCGCGGCGAAGAACGCGCGCAGGATGCCGTCGGAATAATGGCTTGCGATGCTGGCCAGGAAACTACCGAAGTCGCCATGCGCATCGGCATCGGCGCGGTCCGAGATCGTGCGCAACACCGCCTGTGGCACACCGTGTTCATGGCAAACCTGCGCCACTGCCGCGCCTTCCATCTCGACGGCCAGCGCCCCCGGAAAACACTGGCGCAGGGCGTCCGATTGGGCTGGATGACCGATGAACTGGTCGCCGCTCAAGATCAGGCCGCAATGCAGGGCTGGCGTCGCGATGCCGTACCCTGCGAGCGTGTCCGCAGGCACCCGATCCTGCAGGCCGGCCTTGAAAAAGGTTGTCGCAGCATGTTCAAGTTCGGCGCACAGCGTGGCATTTGCCTCGAACGCGGTCGTTCCCAGCAGCGGCACTTCATGGCGCGCAAATAAAGGCCGGGCATCCATGTCGTGTTGCACCAGGCGCGTGCCGATCACTACATCGCCGACCTTGACTTGCGCTGCCAGACCACCGGCCAGGCCTGTGAAGATGATCTGATCGACACCGAATTTGCCGATCAGGGTGGTCGCCGTGACAGCCGCCGCCACCTTGCCCAACCGGGCCAGAACCACCACGCAGGATTGGTGCTCGATCGTTCCCAGGTAATAGTCGCGCATGCCGATTCGGACGCAGGCGTGGCCGGGCTGCGATTGCATGTCGGCGATCAGGTGCGCGACTTCCTCGTGCATGGCGCCGATGATTCCGGTCAGTGGCATGGCTCTTCGTTAGGCGGACAAATGGGCGGGAAGGGCAGTGTACCGCGTCGGCGCGCTTCCCCATGCGGACGTGGGGCGCGGTCCCTTGCCGGAAAGTGCAACCACGCAGCTGCTTTACATTGCGCCGCCGAATCATCTTTTGGCGATATCAGTGCGACCGGTCGTGACGCAGCCACAAACCATCTTCTCGCATTTCCATTTATCATTCCGGCGAGAACAGGAGCCGCCACATGACGCCGAATCGACCAGACGCCGCCGACCAGGCAGACCCGGCCTCCCCGCACGCTTCGCCCGCCCATGCGAACCAGTTCGCGCTCCTCGCGCAACGCCGATTCGCGCCGTTTTTCTGGACCCAGTTCCTTGGCGCAGGTAACGACAACGTCTTCAAATTTGCCTTCACCGTCCTCGTCACGTATCAACTGCAGGTCGAATGGATGCCGCCGGCGCTCGCCGGCCTCGTGATCGGCGCCTTGTTCATCTTGCCGTACCTGCTGTTTTCTGCCACCAGCGGTCAGATCACGGACAAATTCGACAAGACCGTCATCATTCGCTGGGTCAAGAACCTCGAAATCGTCATCATGCTGGGCGCTGGTTACGGCTTCATGGCAGGGCAGGTCGGCGTGCTGCTGGCTTGCACCTTCCTGATGGGCCTGCATTCGACAATTTTCGGACCGGTGAAATTTGCGTATTTGCCGCAGGTGCTGTCGCCGGCCGAACTAACCGGTGGCAATGGCATGGTGGAGATGGGTACCTTTGTCGCCATCTTGCTCGGCAATGTACTCGGCGGCATCCTCATTGCAGTGCCGGGCATCGGGCCGCTGCAGGTCGCAGTGGCCTGCGTCGTTCTGGCGCTGGCTGGCCGGCTGGCAGCGCAAGCGATTCCTGCAGCGCCGGCACCAGACCCGGCCTTGCGCATCAACTGGAATCCGGTCACCGAAACCTGGCGTAACCTGGCCATGGCACGGCGTAACCCGGCGGTGTTTCGCTCGCTGCTGGGCATTAGCTGGATGTGGTTTTTTGGGGCGGTATTCCTGAGCCAGTTTCCGAGTTTTGCGAAAGACGTGCTGCATGGAGATGCCCACGTGGCGTCGTTGCTGCTCGCCGTGTTTTCGATCGGGATTGCGGCCGGCTCCCTGATGTGTGAAGTCGTCAGCCGCGGTCATGTCGAGATCGGCGTGGTGCCATTGGGGGCCATCGGCATGAGCGTGTTTGCGCTCGACCTGTATTTTGCGACCCGTGGCTTGCCGCCGTCGGCCCAGCTGCGCCTGGGGGCATTCATCAGCGTCGCTGCGCACTGGCGGATCATGGCCGATCTGGCGTTATTAAGTTTTTTCGCAGGCTTGTACAGCGTGCCGATGTACGCCCTGATTCAGCTGCGTACCGAGCCGACCCATCGCGCCCGCGTCATCGCTGCCAACAATATCCTCAATGCGCTGTTCCTGATTGCCAGCTCCGTCATTGTCGGCGCATTGCTCAAGGCAGGGCTTGGCATCGCCCAGGTGTTTCTTGCCCTGGCCGTGGCCAATGCGGTCGTGGCGACGTATATTTTTCTGCTGGTGCCGGAATATCTGCTGCGCTTCGTGTCATGGCTGCTGACATCCTTCATGTACCGCTTTCGCATTCATGGTGCGCAGCACATACCCGAGGCCGGACCGGCAATCCTGGTCTGCAATCATGTCAGCTTCATCGATGCGGTGCTGCTCATGGCGGCCAGTCCACGGCCGGTCGTCTTCATGATGGATCACCGCATTTTCCGTTTGCCAGTGTTGGGCATCCTGTTTCGCCTGGTGCGGGCGATTCCGGTTGCACGCCGCAGCGAGAATCTGCAGGCATACGAGCAGGGCATGGCCCGTGCCCTGGCGGTATTGCGAGAAGGTGAACTGCTGGCGATCTTCCCGGAAGGCGGCATCACGCGTGACGGAACTTTGCAGCCATTCAAGGGCGGCGTCATGAAAATCCTGGCTGCGGCCAGCGAAGAAGGCATCACACCGCCGGTGGTGCCGATGGCGCTCACGCAACTGTGGGGATCCTTCTTCAGCAGGATCGAACGGGTCGCCGGTACGCCGGTGGCAATGGTGCGGCCGTTTCGGCGCGGTCTGCACAACCAGGTAGGACTGGAGATCGGTACACCGCTCGCAGCGGAGAAGGCGACGGTCGAATTGCTCGAGGCGCGAGTGACGGCGTTAAGCAAGACAGTGCGCTGGTGAATTTATGGAACCGGCGGGCGAAATCTGGTGCAGGCGAGCAGAGATTTTACATAAAATATATTACGCGTCAAATTTTTGTTAGCCCCAAATAGTAATGTCCGGTTTCCCCCAAATAGAAATGTCGCATTTATGGGTGTAAATCGCGTTTCTGGGCAACTAGGTCATGCTGGCCTCTCGTTTTTACGGGAGCGTCACCATGACTGGAACCGGGCCTATTACGATGAGCGTGGGCGAGGTCGGCCCAGTCTGAAAGAAAGCACTTTGCGGTGTGCTCTTTTCCGTCTGCAGCGATGAACAGAAGTCGTCATTGATCCCTGTTGCTCGGGCCGAAAACCCGCCCCATAAGAGTGCTAACGCATCACAGCATTTATTGAGCGAAACTAGACTCGCAAGACTTGAAGACCTCGCAACGAAAGGAAGCGATGCCCGATTTGAAATCTCTCCGTAATGGATTTATCGACCTTCCGTTCAGCCGTAAGCGCCCGCTTGCGCAGAACGCGACGCTCGACGGCCTCGACGAGCAGCCATTGCGCGCCGAATTATTCAGCACAGTGCAGATGGAACAGCACGGGCGCAGCCTGGCGCAGGCCCACGTCGTCGGGGAGGGCAAGGTACGCGACCGACTTCTGGCGCGCCTGGCGAACAACGAAATAGTCCTGCTTGAAGCCTGCTCGGTGTTGACCAGTGCCGTGCAGCAGGAACGGCAGCTCACGCCGGCGGCAGAATGGCTGCTCGATAACTTTTACCTGATCGAAGAACAGATCCGCACAGCCAAGCGGCACCTGCCCAAGGGATATAGCAAGGAATTGCCGCGCCTGTCGATGGGGCCGTCGGCAGGCCAGCCTCGCGTCTATGACATCGCGCTGGAAACGATCTCCCATGGCGACGGCCGGGTCGATCCGGAAAGCCTGCGTCGTTTCATTGCTGCTTACCAGCATGTCACACCGCTGCGCCTGGGCGAACTGTGGGCTATTCCGATCATGTTGCGCCTCGCGCTGATCGAGAACCTGCGCCGCGTCGCGGCTCGCCTTTCGGCCAGCCGTGACAGCCGTAATCTGGCCGACACCTGGGTTGACCAGATGACGACGATCGCGGAGAAGGATCCGAGCAGCCTTATCATGACGGTGGCCGACATGGCCCGCTCTGACCCGCCGCTCGACTCTGCCTTCGTCGCCGAGCTCGCGCGTCGGCTGCGCGGCCAGAGTCTGGCGCTGACGCTCCCTTTGACCTGGATCTCGCAACGCCTGGCGGAATCGGGCGGCTCCATCGAACAGCTGGTGCAGCAGGAAGGGCAGCAGCAGGCCGCAGACCAAGTGTCGGTATCAAACAGCATCGGCAGCCTGCGCTCGCTCGGTTCGGTGGATTGGCGCGAATTTGTCGAAACGATGAGCGTTGTCGAGACGACCCTGCGAGAGGATGTCGGGCAGGTGTACGCACAGATGGATTTCGCCACCCGCGACCATTACCGCCACGTCATCGAAAAAATCGCCAAGCGGTCGCGCTTGCAGGAAAACGAGATTGCACGGCACGCCATCGCGTTGGCCCAGACCGCCGCCGGGATTCATGGCAAGGGCAACCGCCGCGCCCACGTCGGATACTACCTGATCGACGATGGCCTACCGCAGCTAGAGCAGGTCGCTAAGGCGCACCTGTCGCCCTTGTACGCGCTAAACAGTGCCGCGCGTCGCACACCGTTGCGCCTGTACCTAGGCGGAATTTTCCTGGTGTCGCTGGTGACGGCGGTGGTGCTGGGCGTGATTGGCTGGCAGCAGGGCATGCCGGCCTGGCTACTGGCCGTACTGGCGCTACCGATGCTGGTCGCAGGCAGCCATTTCGGCCTGGGGCTGGTGAACTGGGTTCTGACATTAACGGCGTCGCCGCGTCCGCTGGCGCGCATGAATTTTACAGAGGGCATCCCGCCGCAGTATCCAACCCTGGTAGTGGTACCGACCCTGCTGACGAGCATCGCTGCAGTCGATCAGTTGGCCGAGGCGCTGGAAGTGCGCTTCTTGGCCAACCGCGACGCTCAGCTGCAGTTTTGCCTGCTGACTGATTTTGCGGACGCCGCCACCGAGACCATCGGCACCGACGGCGCACTGCTGGCCCATGCACGGATCACCTTCGAGCAGCTCAACCACGCCTATCAAGAGGTCAATGACGGACCCTTCTTGTTGCTGCATCGCCCGCGCCATTGGAACCCGGTTGAAAAAACCTGGATGGGCTACGAACGCAAGCGCGGCAAGCTGGCCGACCTCAACGGCCTGCTGCGCGGCGGTGAGACGGCGCCGTTTTCACTGATCATCGGTGACACAAGCCGCCTGCAGGATGTGAAATACGTCATCACGCTTGATTCCGATACCCAATTACCACGCGAAGCGGCGCGTCAGTTCGTGGCCGCCATGGCGCATCCGCTGAACCATCCGGTGTTCGATCCAGCGGCGCGACGCATCACCCACGGCTACGGCATCCTGCAGCCACGCGTGGCCATCAGCTTGCCGGCTGTCGATGCGTCGTGGTACGAACTGCTGTGCAGCGGCGAGGCCGGCATCGACCCATACACCCGAGCCGTCTCGGATGTCTATCAGGATGTTTTCGGCGAAGGGTCATTTGTCGGCAAGGGCATCTACGACGTGGATGCGTTCGAACAAGTGTTTGCCGGCCGTTTCCCGGAAAACCGCGTCCTCTCGCACGACCTGATTGAAGGCTGTTATGCCCGTGCCGGCCTGATGTCGGATGTGCTGCTGTTCGAACAATACCCGGCCCGCTACCAAGCAGACGTGGCGCGACGCCACCGCTGGATTCGCGGCGACTGGCAGCTCGCATCCTGGCTGCTGCCGAGCGTGCCGGCCGGTGCACCGACTGGAATGCTGGCCGCCGCGACGCGCCGCGGCGGTTGGTCTTCGCGCATTCGCAATCCCCTGTCGGGCCTGTCGCGCTGGAAGCTCTTCGACAACCTGCGCCGCAGTGGCGTGCCTGCTGTCCTGGTTACGCTGATGATCGCCGGCTGGTTCCAGCTGAGGGAGCCGGGCCTATGGACGGCGGTCCTGGCGGCCGTAGTGCTGTTCACCGCCGTGACTGCATCGCTGCTCGACTTTGCCCGCAAGTCGGACGACGTGCTGCTTCGCCAGCATTTTCGCGCCGCGCTGCGTACCGGCGGCCGGCACCTGGCTCATGCATTACTGACCCTGTCGTTCCTACCCCACGAGGCGTTCTACAGCATGGACGCGATCGTACGCACCAACTGGCGGTTAATGGTCTCGCATCGCCGCCTGTTGGAATGGAAAGCGTCGAGTCAGACCAGTCGCGAGGGCAGCGACGGCCTGGCAGGCGAACTGCGCGCGATGTGGTTTTCACCAGTGCTAGCGCTGGCGATTGCCGGCGCCTTGTATGCGGTCCATCCGCATGCGCTCGACAGCGCGCTGCCGCTGCTGCTGCTATGGCTGGTTGCGCCGTTGACGTCGTGGCGTATCAGCCAGCCGGTAGTGCCGAAGGTATCGACCGTGGCGCCATCGCAGTTGGCCTATCTCCATCGCCTGTCGCGCAAGACCTGGGGGTTTTTCGAAACCTACGTTGGCCCAGAAGACAACTGGCTGCCACCGGACAACGTCCAGGAACAGCCAGTGGCCGTGATTGCCCGCCGCACGTCGCCGACTAACATCGGCCTATCGCTACTGGCCACCCTCGCCGCCTATGACTTCGGCTACATTCCTGCCGGGCAACTGCTAGAACGCATTGGCAACACGTTGCGCACAATGGCGGCGCTGGAACGCCATCAGGGGCATTTCTACAACTGGTACGACACGCAATATCTGAAACCCCTCCTGCCAATCTATATTTCGACGGTCGACAGCGGCAACCTCGGCGCGCACCTGTTGACACTGCGCCCCGGCCTTCTGGACCTCGTCACGGCGCCGATCGTGCCGCTTCGCCTTTGGCAGGGGATTGCTGATACGCTGCATGTTCTGCTGGAGCAGGATGCCGCATCTGGCAGCCTGCGGTCGGGGGTACCGGCGACACTTGTCCAGTTCAAGTCCTTCCTTGATGCGGCGATCGAGCGACCTCCGACGACACTCCCGACCGTGATGGGCGTTCTGCTGCAGCTGACGCAACAGGCCCAGGCGTTCGTATCAACGCTTACGCTCGTGCCTGAAACACCGCACAACTGGTGGGCCCGCGCTTTGGCGCGCCAGTGCATGGAAGCCCAGCAGGAACTGATCTACCTCGCACCGTGGCTGGCGCAGCCGACCGAGGCCGTCGGTGCGTCAATCGTCCTGGACGGCATCCCGACCCTGCAGCAACTGGCCCGCACGCCGCTGGCGACAGCTGGCACCTCACCCGCGCTCGTGCAGATGTTGCAGGACACCGCCAGCCGCGCCGTAGAGCGCATCAAGCTCATCGAACAGCTCGTGCTGCAGACCGGCGACTTCGCACGCATGGAATACGGGTTCCTGTACGACCCGGCCACGCACCTCATGGCGATTGGCTATAACTTGTCGGAGCGCAGGCGAGATGTCAGCTACTACGATCTGCTGGCCTCGGAAGCGCGCCTGGGCAGTTTCGTCGCAATCGCCCAGGGCCAGATCCCTCAGGACAACTGGTTCGCCCTCGGCCGTCAGCTGACAGTGGCCGGCGGCGACCCGATCCTGCTGTCGTGGAGCGGCTCGATGTTCGAGTACCTGATGCCGTTGCTGGTGATGCCGAATTTCCCCAACACGCTGCTCGACCAGACCTACAAGTCATCGGTACAGCGCCAGATCGAATACGGTGCCCAGCGCAATGTACCGTGGGGCATTTCGGAGTCGGGCTTCAATACCTTCGACGCGAGCCTGAACTACCAGTACCGCGCCTTCGGCGTGCCGGGGCTGGGATTGAAGCGCGGCCTGGGCGATGACCTCGTGGTGGCGCCGTATGCCTCGATGATGGCGCTGATGGTCGCCCCCGACGCAGCCTGCAACAATCTCATGCGACTGACCGAGGAAGGGTTCGAGGGCCGCTTCGGCATGTACGAAGCGATCGACTACACGGCCAAGCGACTGCCACGCGGGCAATCGTTTGCCCTGATCCGTTCATTCATGGTGCATCACCAAGGCATGGGATTCCTGGCGCTGGCCTACCTGCTGCTTGACCAGCCGATGCAGAAGCGCTTCGAAGCCGATCCGCTTCTGCGGTCGGCCATGCTGCTGCTTCAAGAACGCATCCCGAAACCCACCGCCGCCTACGCCAACACCAGCGAACTGGCCGACATCCGCTCGGTGGCCAGCGAAGCGGAGATGCCGATGCAGGTGATCAGCCGTGCCGACGCACGAACGCCCGAAATCCAGCTGCTGTCAAATGGACGCTATCACGTCATGGTCACAAGCGCCGGCGGTGGTTACAGCCGCTGGCGCGACCTCGCTATCTCGCGCTGGCGCGAGGACAGTACCCGCGACCACTGGGGCGCCTTTACCTACGTGCGAGACCTGGCCGACGGCGGCTTCTGGTCGACCGCGTTCCAGCCGACGCTGGTCCAGCCGAAGCATTACGAAGTGATTTTTTCCGAGGGACGGGCGGAATTCCGCCGCACCGACCGCGAGATCGAGATGCATACCGAGATCGTGGTCTCGCCGGAAGACGACATCGAACTGCGCCGCACCCGCGTGACCAACCGGTCGCGCGTACGCCGCACCATCGACCTGACCAGCTACACCGAAGTCGTGCTGGCGCCGGCGCCGGCCGACGACGCCCATCCGGCCTTCTCCAACCTGTTCGTACAGACTGAACTGCTGCACGATCAGCCAGCCATCTTGTGCACCCGCCGCCCACGCTCCCTCCACGAAAAAACGCCATGGATGTTTCACTTGATGGCGCTGCACGGCGCGCAGGCCGAGGCTGTTTCGTTCGAAACCGATCGCATGCAATTTCTCGGACGCGGCAACACGGCCCGCACCCCGCAGGCAATGCAGCAGGTCGCCCTGTCCGGTAGCGCCGGATCAGTGCTGGACCCGGTGGCCTCGATCCGCCAACGATTCACGCTTGAACCGGAGCAGTCAGTGGTCATTGACATCGTCACCGGCGCGGCCGAATCACGCGAGGCTAGTGTCGGATTGGTACAGAAATTCCATGATCGTCACCTGGCCGACCGTGTCTTCGAACTGGCATGGACTCACAGCCAGGTCGTTCTGCGACAGCTCAATGCCAACGAATCGGATGCCCAGCTCTACACCCGGCTGGCCAATTCGATCATTTATGCGAACCCACTGCTGCGCGCCGACGCGAGCGTGCTGGTAAAGAACCACCGCGGCCAGTCCGGCCTGTGGAGCTATGCGATTTCCGGCGACTTGCCAATCGTGCTGCTGCAAATCCGGGATTCAATCCATATTGACCTGGTGCGGCAGATGGTTCAGGCACATGCCTACTGGCGCCTAAAAGGCCTGGCCGTCGACCTCGTGATCTGGAATGAAGATCATGCCGGCTACCGACAGGTGCTGCAGGAACAGATCATGGGTCTGATCGCTTCGGGCAACGATACCCAAGCGATGGATCGTCCGGGCGGCGTCTTCGTGCGACTGGCCGAGCAGGTAGCCATCGAAGACCGCATCCTGCTGCAATCGGTGGCGCGCGTGATCGTCTCCGACGCCCACGGCACGCTGGCAGAACAGATCAACCGACGCGGCGCAATCGAGGCTAAGGTGCCGCCACTGGTGCCGACGCGAACCGGCACGTCGGCGCTGAAAACCTCTGCGCGCCTTTCCGCCCGCGATCTTGTGCTGACGAACGAGTTCGGCGGTTTTTCGCCAGATATGCGCGAATACGTCATCACGACCAGCGCCGGCAAGCGCACGCCGGCGCCGTGGTGCAACGTGCTGGCCAATGCGAATTTCGGCACCGTCATTTCCGAGAGTGGCCAATCCTATACCTGGGGCGAAAACGCGCACGAATTCCGGCTTACGCCCTGGAACAACGACCCGGTGTCTGATACCGGCGGCGAGGCGTTTTACCTGCGCGATGAAGAAAGCGGCCGTTTCTGGTCCCCCACGCCGCTGCCACGGTGCGGCCAGGGCAGCTACGTCGCGCGTCACGGCTTTGGCTACAGCGTGTTCGAACACACCGAGGACGGCATCACTTCAGAGCTCTGGGTGTATGTAGCGCTGGATGCGTCGATCAAGTTTTCGGTCCTGAAGATACGCAACGATTCGGCTGCGGTTCGACGCCTGTCGGCCACTGGTTATGTCGAATGGGTTTTGGGCGACCTGCGCCCGAAAACAGGGATGCACGTCATCACCGAAGCCGATCCGGTCACCGGGGCGTTGTTCGCCAAGAATGCCTACAACACCGAGTTTCCCGAGCGGATCGCGTTCTTCTACGTCGACAGCACCAAGGCCACCACGGTCACCGGCGACCGTGCCGAATTTATCGGCCGCAATGGGTCACTGGAAAACCCCGCTGCCCTTGGCCGAACACGGCTCTCGGGTCGGCTAGGCGCCGGCCTCGACCCGTGCGCGGCAGTCCAGGTGCCGTTCGATCTGGCTGAAGGCCAGACCCGGGAAGTGGTTTTCATTTTAGGTATGGCCGGGCGTCGCAGCGCCGATGTCAGCTGCCTGATCCAGCGCTTCCGTGGTCCTTCAGCGGCCCGCATCGCGCTCGACGAGGTGCGTGCCTACTGGGAGGATACGCTGGGTACCGTGCGTATCGACACGCCTGATCCGGCGGTCAACGCCATGACCAACGGCTGGCTGATGTACCAGACGATTGCCTGCCGCCTGTGGGCCCGCAGCGGCTATTACCAGTCCGGCGGTGCTTTCGGCTTCCGCGACCAACTGCAGGACGTGATGGCGATGGTGCACGCGAAACCACAGTTGGTACGTGACCATCTGCTGCTGTGCGCGGCGCACCAGTTTGAGCAGGGCGACGTGCAGCACTGGTGGCACCCGCCATCGGACCGCGGTGTTCGCACCCATTGCTCGGACGACTACCTGTGGCTGCCGCTGGCGGTGCACCGCTACGTGACGACCACTGGCGACACCGGTGTCCTCGACGAAATGGCGCACTACCTGACCGGACGCGAAGTGCGACAGGACGAGGATTCCTACTACGACCTGCCAACCCGCTCAAACCTGTCTGGCACGCTCTATGAACACAGCGTGCGCGCCATTGAGCGAGGCCTGCGCTTTGGAGTACACGGCCTGCCGCTGATCGGTTCGTGCGACTGGAACGACGGCATGGACAAGGTAGGGGAACATGGAAAGGGAGAGAGCGTTTGGCTGGCCTTTTTCATGTATGACGTGCTCACGCGCTTCGCCGCGGTGGCGCGGCTGCATGGCGACGATCCGTTCGCCCTGCGCTGCACGACCGTCGCCGCGACCCTGCAGGCCAACATCGAAGCCAACGGCTGGGACGGCGGCTGGTACCGACGAGCTTATTTTGACGACGGCACGCCGCTCGGCTCCTCGACCAATCCGGAGTGCCAAATCGATTCGATTTCGCAGAGCTGGGCAGTGCTCTCCGGCGCCGGCGACCCCCAACGCACCGCCGCGGCCATGCGTGCAGTTGATCAGCGACTGGTGCGGCGCGACCATGCGCTGATCCAGCTTCTAGACCCGCCGTTCGACAAATCAGATCTTAACCCGGGTTACATCCGGGGTTACGTCCCGGGAGTGCGAGAAAACGGCGGCCAATACACCCACGCCGCGGTCTGGACCGCCATGGCCTTCGCCCGCCTTGGCGACAGCGAGCGCGCTTGGGAACTACTGCACATGATCAACCCAGTGAACCACGGCCGCACTGCTGCCGACGTCGCGACTTACAAGGTCGAGCCGTACGTCATTGCGGCGGATGTCTACGGCGTCTCGCCGCATATCGGCCGAGGCGGCTGGACTTGGTACACGGGATCGTCTGGCTGGACCTACCGGTTGATCCTGGAATCGCTGATCGGCCTGTCGTTGGCGGTCGACCGACTGACTTTCACGCCCTGCCTGCCGGTTGCATGGCCGGAGGTCAGCCTGACTTACCGCTTCCGCGGAACGCGCTATCACATCACAATCGTTCAGTCGGCCGGCATCGTCAGGGACGACACGGCAACCGCGCGACAGCCCGGCCTGCCGCGCGGCCAGAGCATCACGGTAGACGGCATTGCCATCGACGGGATTGAGGTGCCACTGGTGGACGACGGCATTGACCATGCAGTCAGGATCAGCATGATGTAACCAGTGGCAGCGGGTAAGTATCGTATCCCTGCCCCTATTTAGGGCAACCAAATTTTCTTGCAGACACAGCAGACCGAACCAAACCGGACGGATACCCACGCCGGTTGGGTCAAATCAACTTTCCACCAATACGGGCGTCGCAGGTTCGGCTGACAAAGCTTTTACGGAGCGACCAGGTTTCACTTCGAAGCCGAATTCAGCCGCGAAGTCGAAATGGATCGGCCGATGCATCTGCACAAGCATCTTGGCGAGGACATCCGGTGATTCTGCGAGGAGAGCTTTCGACACCCCACTAAAAAATCCGGTGACCGTGTTGAACGAGGCGGTTGAATCCCTTTGATACGCAGTCAGGAATTGATCGGCCTTTACCACTTGCGGAAAACGGTTTCCTGACGGACGCTCAATGCGGGCTCTTGAAGACACCAGACAGTTTTTTCTGCCGGTCGTTCGCGATCACGAGGAGTGCTTCCAATCGCGCAAGGTCGGCTGTTCTCGAGTCTGGGTGTTCAACAAGTGGGGACTTGCTCCACGTCCGCCGCATCACATCCGCTTACCAAAATCTTACGTCACGCAGGATGACTTGCTTGGACGCTTACGCACTGGCGACCGGCCTCCGCCTGCTTCAACACTGCCATGATCTGACTGTTGGTGAATCGCGATCTCTTCACTGCAGAACCCCCTTGTTTCATTGCGAGAAAACTTTACCTCCAAAGACCGTTCTTTCAAGGGGGGGTTACCCCGTCGTCCCGGAAACCAAAAAAGCAGAAGATTTTGCAGTGAATGAGATGAACAAATCATTTGCTTTACGCTCAAATGTACTGACGTTTACGTTAGCTAAACGCATCCTACGACGCCTACGACGCCTGCGCTAACCGGTTTTCATTTGAATGCGACGACGCAAGTTTTCAGGATTTTTGCTGATAATTTGCTTCTCGGACTGCCGCATGCTTTGCGAGTTGTCGACCAGTTCCGGGAACACAGGAATGGCCAACTCAGCATGTCGTCTGCCGACCAATTTCATGCGTTGGCAGGACATGTCCGTCCAGCATGAAGTGACACATGCCGCAGGCAGCACTCCTTTCTCTTTCGCTCGCTAACGCGAAAGAACCGTTCTTCGCACATGCATCAAATTTTTAAGCTTTGGCTAAAAACCTAATTGCTTTGCCGTTGACAAACACCCTCTTACAAAGGAGATGCACATGCCGAACGAACCACGACCGACTGCTGCGGATTTCCCCGGGCAGCAGTTGCCCTACCCGGCGAGCCAGGCCGACATGGATCCGCAGCCCGACAGCGACCTGTCGAACTATCGTCCGGCCGGGAAGCTCCAGGGCAAACGCGCGCTCATCACGGGTGGCGACTCTGGAATAGGCCGAGCTGTCGCCATCGCGTATGCCATGGAGGGGGCGGACGTCGCCATCGTCTACAACGAGAAC
>JAYTLK010000077.1:0-17007 GCA_043729515.1 Herminiimonas sp. | reverse complement strand
CGTACTTGCAACAACCGCGCGCAACCTGGTTCCAGGTTCGCGCGCGCTGCCGTTTGCTGCGCGTCTTGCGCTAGCCCTGCTGCGCTAACGCGCAGACATCCTTTCCCCCTCCTGTCGCGTAGTCCGACGCTCCTGCAAACTGCAGGGGCAAGCGAAAGACCATGCGACACGCAGCAGCTTCCCGCTGCCGCATCCTGAAACCGGACCAACTCAACGACTGCACGACCGCAACACCTTTTTGGAGAACAGCATGGCCGACAAATTGATCATTTTCGACACCACCTTGCGCGATGGGGAACAATCGCCTGGCGCCTCGATGACGCGCGAGGAAAAACTGCGGATCGCCAAGCAGCTCGAGCGGATGAAGGTCGATGTGATCGAAGCCGGCTTTGCGGCTGCGTCGCCGGGAGACTTCGAATCAATCCGGGCAATCGCCAGCGTCATCAAGGATTCGATCGTCTGTTCGCTCTCGCGTGCCAACGATCGCGATATTTCCCGCGCTGCGGAAGCGCTGGCGCCAGCCTCGCGCAAGCGCATCCATACTTTCATCGCCACCTCCGCGCTGCACATGGAGAAGAAGCTTCGCATGACGCCGGATCAGGTCTTCGAGCAAGCCACGCAGGCGGTGCGCTTCGCTCGCCAGTTCACCGACGACGTCGAATTCAGTCCGGAAGACGGTAGCCGTTCGGACATGGATTTCCTGTGTCGCGTCATTGAATCAGTAATCCGCGAGGGCGCGACCACCATCAACTTCGCCGATACGGTGGGCTATGGCGTGCCCGAAATGTACGGCAACATGCTGCGCACCCTGCGCGAGCGGATTCCGAATTCCGACAAGGCGATCTGGTCGGTGCATTGCCATAACGACCTCGGCATGGCGGTGGCGAATTCGCTGGCCGGCGTCATGATCGGCGGAGCGCGGCAGATCGAATGCACCATCAATGGCCTGGGTGAACGGGCCGGCAATACGGCGCTGGAAGAGATCGTCATGGCATTGCGCACGCGGCGCGATTATTTCAATCTCGACGTCGCCATCGATACCACGCAGATCGTGCCGACCTCGAAACTGGTGTCGCAGATTACCGGCTTTGCAGTGCAGCCGAACAAGGCGGTGGTCGGCGCAAATGCTTTTGCGCATGCGTCCGGCATCCACCAGGATGGCGTGCTGAAGGCGCGCGATACCTACGAAATCATGCGCGCCGAGGATGTCGGTTGGGCCGCCAACAAGATTGTGCTGGGCAAGCTGTCGGGCCGTAACGCATTTCGGCAACGTCTTGATGAATTGGGCATCACGCTGGAGTCGGAAGCCGACGTCAACGCCGCCTTTGCCCGTTTCAAGGAACTGGCAGACCGCAAGTCGGACATCTTCGATGAAGACATCATGGCGCTGGTCTCGGACGAGCAACATGCGCATGAAAACGAAGTGTTCCAGTTCGTCTCACTGGCGCAGCAATCGGAAACCGGTGAAAAGCCGAGCGCCAGGGTGGTGTTTTCGATGGATGGCAAGGAATCGTCCTGCACCGGCGAAGGCAATGGGCCGGTGGATGCAATTGTCAATGCGATCGAATCCAAGGTTGCCAGCGGCGCCGAATTGCTGCTGTTTTCGGTCAATGCGATCACGACGGGTACCCAATCGCAAGGGGAGGTGACGATGCGCCTGACCAAGGCAGGGCGGATCGTCAACGGTGTCGGGTCGGACCTCGATATCGTCGTTGCATCGGCAAAGGCATATCTTTCGGCCCTGAACAAGCTGCATTCGAAGCTCGAACGGGTCAATCCGCAGTTGTAGCTGCAGACACCCGTTGTCCGGTAGCGCCGCATCGCCAGATGAAAATGCGGCTTTTCGGTCCAGGTGGCAGATCGTCAATATGCTTACATCCGGCAATTCTGGACCCGTCGGCGTCAGCGGCTTCGTCCATGAGATTGAACTGCTTTGTTTTTTTGCTTTACAATGCGCACTCGGTCAAACAGACCGGCTTTTTTTATCAACGGTAATTCACGGTGCTTCGGGTCGGCTGGCGTCATGCCGGCATGGTCTCGATACACCGCTTGTGAAAGGTAATACGCATCATGGCAATGGAAAAAGATAACAAGGCAGCGATCATCGCGGATAACGCGCGCGGCCAGAACGACACCGGTTCGCCAGAAGTGCAGGTCGCCCTGCTGACGGCACGGATCAATGAACTGAACGGCCATTTCAAGGCACATGCGAAAGATCACCATTCGCGTCGTGGCCTGATCATGATGGTCAATCGCCGCAAGAGCCTATTGTCCTATCTGAAGGGCAAAGACGCGACCCGGTATCGTTCGCTGATCGAGAAACTGGGTCTGCGCAAGTAATTTTGGCGCCTGGCGATTTGCGCTCCCGTATCTGAAGATGCCCGTGCCGGCCTAGCCGACGCGGGCATTTTGCTTAAGGGCGCGCTTCAAGGCAATGGCAGGGCGACGCCAGTGCAACAAAGATTGACCGCGTGAGTGGCAAACGAAGTGGAACGGGCAGCATCGAAGCAGGCAGCGGCGTCATCGAGCGGCAGGTCGCTGATCAAGAAGCTGCAATAGCGCAATGAGGATGGCTGGCCGCCGATGGCAGCCGTCAGTGGTGAGGTGGACGACAGCGCCTGAAAATCTGCCGGCAAAAATCATAAAGGAAACATCATGTTCAATAAAGTCACCAAGACCTTCCAGTACGGCCAGCATCGCGTCACCCTGGAAACCGGCGAAATCGCCCGTCAGGCCTCCGGCGCCGTGCTGGTGTCGATCGAAGACACCGTCGTGCTGGCAACCGTGGTCGCACGCAAGGATGCCAAGCCAGGCCAGGATTTCTTTCCCCTGACCGTGGATTATGTCGAAAAGACCTATGCTGCCGGTCGGATTCCGGGCGGCTTCTTCAAGCGCGAAGGCCGTCCATCGGAAAAAGAAACGCTGACCTCGCGCCTGATCGATCGCCCGATGCGTCCGCTGTTCCCGGAAGGCTATCTGAACGAAGTCCAGATCATCATCCACGTGTTGTCGGTCAATCCTGAAATCGATCCGGACATTGCCGCCATGATCGGCGCCTCCGCCGCCTTGTCGGTGTCTGGCGTGCCGTTCAACGGTCCGGTGGGCGCTGCCCGGGTCGGCTACATCGACGGCCAGTACGTGTTGAATCCAACTACCAGCCAGCTTGCCAATTCCAAGCTCGACCTGGTGGTGGCCGGTACCGAGTCAGCCGTATTGATGGTGGAATCCGAAGCGCAGCAGTTGTCGGAAGAAGTGATGTTGGGCGCGGTCGTGTTCGGCCATGAACAGATGAAGGCGGTCATTGATGCGATCCATGAACTGGTGCGCGATGGCGGCAAGCCGGAAATCGAATGGAAACCGGCGCCGAAGAACGAGGCGCTGATCGCCCGTGTGTCGCAACATGCCGAAGCCAAGTTGCGCGAGGTGTATCAGGTGCGCGACAAGCAGGCCCGTACTGCCAAGCTCAAGGATGTGACGACCGAAGTGCGTGCCGCCCTGGCAGCCGACGCCCAGGCTGCCGGTGGCCATGCGCCGGACAATGCTGAAGTCGGCAACATGCTGTTCGATATCGAAGCACGCATCGTGCGCTCGCAAATCCTGGATGGCGAACCACGCATCGACGGCCGCGACACCCGCACCGTGCGTCCCATCTCGATTCGCACTGGCGTGCTGCCACGCACCCACGGCTCGGCCCTGTTCACGCGTGGTGAAACCCAGGCACTTGTCGTGGCAACGCTCGGCACCGCCCGCGACGAACAGAAGATCGATGCACTGATGGGCGAGTACAGCGACCGCTTCATGCTCCATTACAACATGCCACCGTTCGCCACCGGTGAGACCGGCCGCGTCGGTACGCCGAAGCGGCGTGAAATCGGCCATGGCCGTCTGGCCAAGCGCGCGCTGCTGGCTGCTCTGCCACCGGCAGAGGAATTCAGCTACTCGGTACGGCTGGTGTCGGAAATCACGGAGTCCAATGGTTCGTCGTCGATGGCATCGGTCTGCGGCGGTTGCCTGGCGCTGATGGATGCGGGTGTGCCGATGCAGGCGCATGTGGCCGGCATCGCCATGGGCCTGATCAAGGAAGGCGGCAAGTTCGCGGTCCTGTCCGACATCCTGGGTGACGAGGATCATCTGGGCGACATGGACTTCAAGGTCGCCGGCACCGCCAATGGCATCACGGCGCTGCAGATGGACATCAAGATCCAGGGCATCACCAAGGAGATCATGCAGGTTGCCCTGGCGCAGGCAAAGGAGGGCCGCTTGCACATCCTGGCGAAGATGCAGGAAGCCGTGCCGCACGGGAAAACCGAGTTGTCCGACTTTGCGCCACGCCTGATCACCATCAAGATCAATCCTGAAAAGATCCGCGACGTCATCGGCAAGGGCGGCGCAGTCATTCGCGCCCTGACCGAGGAGACCGGTACCCAGATCGACATCAGCGACGAAGGCCTGGTCACCATCGCCTCGGTCGACGCTGCTGCCGGCCAGGAAGCCAAGCGCCGCATCGAGGAATTGACGGCCTCGGTCGAAATCGGCAAGGTCTACGACGGCACGGTCCTGAAGCTGCTCGATTTCGGCGCGATCGTGCAGGTCATGCCGGGCAAGGATGGTTTGCTGCACATCAGCCAGATTGCCAACGAGCGCGTCAATGCGGTCGCTGATTATTTGAAGGAAGGCCAGCAGGTACGGGTCAAGGTTCTGGAAACCGATGACCGTGGTCGTCTCAAGCTGTCGATGAAGGCTGCTGCGGCAGACGACGGTGCATCTGCAACGGCTGCAGCGGCTGCTCCGGCTGCATGATCGCAACAGCGTTTGCGCCAACCCGGCTCCGGCCGGGTTTTTTCATGCCCGCGCGCGGACGGCGGTTTGACCGTGTTGCTCCTGGGCGCTAAAATAGCGGGTTGATTTGACTTGGGCTCGTATGCGTCGCTTTTTGATTGCCGGCAACTGGAAACTGAATGGCGGGCTCGATGCCAATCGAGTGCTGCTCGACGGCCTGCTGGCCGGAATGACTGGTCAGGCGGCCGAGGTCGCCGTCTGCGTGCCGGCGCCATATCTCGGACAATGCCAGGCGACGTTGAAGGGGGGCGCCATTGCGCTGGGTGCGCAGGATGTCTCCGAACATGCAGCCGGCGCCTATACCGGCGAAGTGGCGGCGTCGATGCTGCGCGAATTCGATTGCCAGTACGTGATCGTCGGACACTCCGAGCGGCGTGCCTACCACGGCGAGACCAACGACGCGGTCGGCTGTAAGGCGCTGGCGGCATTGAACTCGGGAATGACACCGATCATCTGCGTTGGTGAGACCTTGGCCGAACGTGAAGCAGGTACGACGGATGCGATCGTGTGCGGGCAACTCGATGCCGCACTCGATGTCGTGCTCCGGTGCGGAAAACCCGGCGACTTGGCCCGGCTGGTGGTGGCCTATGAACCGGTGTGGGCAATTGGCACCGGCAAGACGGCGACCCCGCAGATGGCGCAGGACGTGCACTCGCGGCTGCGGGCATGTCTGGTGGCGCGAGATACCGAAGCGGCAGCGGCAGTCCGGATTCTGTACGGCGGCAGCATGAAACCGGAAAACGCTGCCGAATTGTTGGCCATGGACGACATCGACGGCGGGTTGATCGGCGGCGCATCGCTGAAGGCGGCGGATTTTCTGGCGATCATCAAGGCAACGGAATAATTTACGAATGGCGAGAACGCATACCCCCCCGGGCATGGCTGCAAACGAGCAAGTGCAGGCCCAAGAACATTTCTTTTGAATTGGAATACAACGCATGAATAGCTTGAATACCATCATCGTCATCATCCAGGTGCTGTCGGCCCTGACGATCATCGGCCTGGTGCTGCTACAACATGGCAAGGGCGCCGACATGGGCGCGGCATTCGGCTCCGGCGCATCTGGCAGCCTGTTCGGTGCGACCGGCTCGTCGAATTTTCTATCGAAGTCTACCGGCGTGGCTGCTGCAGTGTTTTTCATTGCAACACTGAGCCTGGCCTACATCGGCACCAATCGCCAGGCGGTCGTCAGCGGCGGGGTGATGGACAACCTGCCAACGGCGCCGGTCAAGGCGCCGGCGACGTCGACTACGACGACGACGACATCCTCCATTCCAGCGACAACGGCGCCGGCCAAGGTAACCGGCGCACCGGCTACGCCAGCACCTGCTGCTGCAGCCCGCAATCCGGTGTCGCCGGCACCCGCCTCCGCGCCGGCGGCAACTCCGGCAGGTTCGGCTGCCACCGGACAGTCGAGCCAGATTCCGAAATAATCGGCGTTTTCAAGGCTGGCCATGGCTTGGTTTCATGCAATGCTGCATTGAACAGAAAATGAAAAACAGGTTAAAATAGCGGTCTTCCGCCGACGTGGTGAAACTGGTAGACACGCTATCTTGAGGGGGTAGTGGCGAAAGCTGTGCGAGTTCGAGTCTCGCCGTCGGCACCATACAATGACAGCCAGCGCGGGAATGCCCCAAGCTGGCTTTTTATCGAGAGCGGTCAGCGCCGCCTTGCGTTTGCCGGACCCGGCGTCCGGACCAAGCACCAAAGCTTGCACGCAGGCAGTGCGCCGACCAATCGTTGAACCATTTGCGTGATTGCGGCCCACAGTGAACCTCGAAAATTACTTCCCCGTTCTGTTGTTCATCATGGTCGGCATCGGGGTTGGCATCGTGCCCCAGGTATTGGGCCGGATCCTGGCGCCGTTCAAGCCGGACCAGGCGAAAAATTCTCCTTATGAGTGTGGCTTCGAGGCATTCGAAGACGCCCGCATGAAGTTCGACGTGCGCTACTACCTGGTGGCGATCCTGTTCATTCTGTTCGATCTCGAAACTGCATTTTTCTTCCCCTGGGGTGTCGCCATGCGCGAGCTCGGCTGGGCCGGCTTCGTCACGATGATGATGTTCATCGCGGAATTCGCTGTCGGCTTCTGGTACATCTGGAAGAAGGGTGCCCTTGACTGGGAATAAAGGTTAGGAAAAGACATGGCAATCGAAGGCGTATTGAACGAAGGCTTCGTCACCACGACAGCCGACAAACTGATCAACTGGACCCGCACCGGTTCGATGTGGCCGATGACCTTTGGCCTCGCGTGTTGCGCCGTCGAGATGATGCATGCCGGCGCGTCGCGCTATGACCTGGACCGCTTCGGCGTGGTGTTTCGGCCGTCGCCGCGCCAATCCGACGTCATGATCGTGGCCGGCACGTTGTGCAACAAGATGGCTCCTGCATTGCGCAAGGTGTACGACCAGATGGCCGAGCCACGGTGGGTGATCTCGATGGGTTCGTGCGCCAATGGCGGCGGTTATTACCACTACTCGTATTCCGTGGTGCGTGGCTGCGACCGTATCGTGCCTGTGGATGTCTATGTGCCAGGCTGCCCGCCGACGGCGGAGGCGCTGCTGTACGGGATCATGCAGCTGCAAAACAAGATCAAGCGCACCAACACCATTGCGCGCTAACTTACGTCCCCTGGGCATCCGGCAAAAACCATGACCACCAAACTGGAAATACTCGACGCCGCCTTGCGCAATGCGTTAGGCGCCCATGTGCTCAGCCTCGAGACAGCACTCTCCGAAGTCACGCTGATCGTCAAGGCGGCCGACTATCTGTCGGCCATGCGCGTGCTGCGTGACCATGCGGACCTGAAGTTCGAGGAATTGATCGATCTGTGCGGCGTTGATTATTCGACCTATGGCGAAGGCGCCTGGGACGGGCAACGTTTCGCAGTCGTCTCGCACCTGCTGTCGATCACCCACAACTGGCGCCTGCGGGTACGGGTCTTCGCACCCGACGACGACCTGCCGGTGCTGTCGTCGATGGTCGACGTATGGTCGTCTGCCAACTGGTACGAGCGCGAGGCATTCGATTTCTTCGGCATCATCTTCGAAGGCCACAACGACCTGCGCCGCATCCTGACCGATTATGGTTTCATCGGCCATCCGTTCCGCAAGGATTTCCCGGTCTCCGGCTATGTCGAGATGCGCTATGACCCGGAACAGCAACGGGTGATCTACCAGCCCGTCACGATCGAGCCGCGCGAGAACGTGCCGCGGGTGATCCGTGAAGAACTCTACGGGATGAAATGATGGCTGAGATTAAAAACTACACTCTGAACTTCGGTCCGCAGCATCCGGCAGCGCACGGCGTTCTGCGCCTGGTGCTGGAGCTCGACGGCGAAGTCATTCAGCGCGCCGATCCCCATATCGGCCTTTTGCATCGCGGTACCGAAAAGCTGGCCGAGCAAAAGACCTATCTGCAATCCGTGCCCTACATGGACCGGCTCGATTACGTCTCGATGATGTGCAACGAGCACGGCTACGTGATGGCGATCGAGCGCCTGCTGGGCCTGGAAGTGCCGCTGCGGGCGCAGTACATCCGCGTCATGTTCGACGAGATCACCCGTTTGCTGAATCACCTGCTGTGGCTGGGCGCGCATGCGCTCGACGTCGGCGCCATGGGCGTGTTCCTGTACGCCTTCCGCGAGCGGGAAGACCTGATGGACTGCTATGAAGCGGTGTCCGGTGCGCGGTTGCATGCGGCCTACTACCGTCCGGGTGGCGTGTATCGCGATCTGCCGGACGCAATGCCGCAGCACAAGGCATCGATCCTGCGCAACGCCAAGGCGATCAAGCAGTTGAATGAAAATCGCCAGGGCTCGCTGCTCGATTTCATCGAGGATTTCACGAACCGTTTTCCGCACTACGTCGATGAATACGAAACCCTCCTGACCGACAACCGGATCTGGAAACAGCGCCTGGTCGGCATCGGCGTGGTCTCGCCCGAGCGCGCCAAGGCAATGGGCTTTACCGGTCCGATGCTGCGTGGTTCCGGCATCGAATGGGATCTGCGCAAGAAGCAGCCGTATGAAGTCTATGACCTGCTGGATTTCGATATCCCGGTCGGCGTCAATGGCGACTGCTACGACCGCTATCTGGTGCGGATCGAAGAGATGCGGCAATCGAACCGGATCATCAAGCAGTGCATCGAGTGGCTGCGCAACAATCCGGGTCCGGTCATGGTCGACAACCACAAGGTGGCGCCACCGGGGCGGGTCAACATGAAGTCGAACATGGAAGAGTTGATCCATCACTTCAAGCTGTTCACGGAAGGCTTCCATGTGCCGCCGGGCGAAGCGTATGCAGCCGTCGAGCATCCGAAGGGCGAGTTCGGTGTCTATCTGATCTCGGACGGCGCCAACAAGCCGTATCGCCTGAAGATCCGCGCACCGGGGTTCCCGCATCTGCAAGCTCTGGATGAAATGGCAAAGGGTCACATGATCGCCGATGCGGTGACGATCATCGGTACCCAGGATATCGTGTTCGGTGAAATCGACCGCTGAGTCGACGCCGGTAGATCGCCGGATGGCCGGGTGGGGCGGCCAGGCTGGTCAAATCGAGCAGGTGCAAGGCAAATCATTGAGGCAATAAAGCATGCTGTTATCAGAGCAGTCGTACAAGAAGATCGATCGCGAAGTCGCAAAATTCCCGGCGGAGCAGAAGCAGTCCGCAGTGATGAGCGCGCTTGCGATTGCGCAGGATGAAAAAGGCTGGCTGTCGCCGGAGATCATGCAGGACCTGGCCGACTATCTTTCGATGCCTGCAATCGCAGTGCAGGAAGTCGCCACCTTCTACACGATGTACAACGTCAATCCGGTCGGCAAATTCAAGATTTCGGTCTGCACCAATCTGCCGTGCGCCTTGTCGGGCGGAGAGAAAGCGGCGCATTACCTGAAGCAGAAGCTCGGCATCGGCTATCGCGAAACCACGGCCGACGGCAATTTCACGCTGCAGGAAGGCGAATGCATGGGCGCCTGCGGTGATGCGCCGGTCATGCTGGTGAATAACAAGCGCATGTGCAGCTGGATGAGCGATGACAAGATCGACGCCCTGATCGGTGAATTGAGCGCGCAGGGAACAGCTGCGGCAAGCGGCAAGGGCGCAGCTTCGGCTATGGTGCCGGGCACGCCGGCAGGTCAGAGCGCAGGCGGCAACGCCGGCACGACCTCCAGCATGACATTGGGTACAAAATGACCAGTCTCCATGATCGTCACATCAAGCCGTTGATTCTCGCTGGCCTGGATGGCCAGAACTGGCACGCCGCGGATTACGTCAAGCGCGGCGGCTACGAACAATTGAAACGGATTCTTTCCGAAGGCATCACACCCGAGCAGGTGATCGCCGAAATGAAGGCGTCGGCCTTGCGCGGCCGCGGTGGCGCGGGTTTTCCGACCGGGCTGAAGTGGAGCTTCATGCCGCGCCAGTATCCGGGCCAGAAATACCTCGTCTGCAATTCCGACGAAGGCGAGCCTGGCACCTTCAAGGATCGCGACATCATCCGCTACAACCCGCATGCCCTGATCGAAGGCATGGCGATCGCCGCCTATGCAATGGGAATTTCGGTCGGCTACAACTACATCCACGGCGAGATCTTCGCTGATTATGATCGCTTCGAAGAGGCGCTGGATGAAGCGCGGGCGGCTGGATTCCTGGGCAATAACATCGCCGGCAGCAGCTTCCATTTCGAGCTGCATGCGTTCCACGGTTATGGTGCCTACATCTGCGGTGAAGAAACGGCGCTGCTGGAGTCGATGGAAGGCAAGAAGGGCCAACCTCGCTTCAAGCCACCGTTCCCTGCCAGCTTCGGTCTCTACGGCAAGCCGACGACCATCAACAACACCGAGACCTTTGCGGCGGTGCCCTTCGTTTTTGCATTGGGTGGCGCGAATTACGCGGCGCTCGGCAAACCGAACAACGGCGGCACCAAGATTTTCTCGATGTCGGGTGACGTTGCACGGCCAGGCAATTACGAAGTCCCGCTGGGTACGCCGTTCGCCACGCTGCTTGAACTGGCAGGCGGCATGCGTGATGGCAAGAAGATCAAGGCAGTCATCCCGGGTGGCTCGTCGATGCCGGTGCTGAAAGGTGACGTCATGATGGCCACCGACATGGACTACGACTCGATCGCCAAGGCGGGTTCGATGCTGGGTTCGGGCGCGGTGATCGTGATGGACGAGACGCGCTGCATGGTCAAGTCGCTGCTGCGCCTGTCGTATTTCTATTACGAGGAATCCTGCGGCCAGTGCACGCCATGCCGCGAAGGCACCGGCTGGCTGTATCGCATGGTGTACCGGATCGAACATGGCCAGGGACGGCCGGACGATCTCGACATGTTGAACTCGATTGCCGACAACATCCAGGGCCGCACGATCTGTGCGCTGGGCGATGCGGCGGCCATGCCGGTACGCGCCTTCATCAAGAATTATCGGGAAGAATTCGAGCACCACATCGAGCACAAGCGGTGCCTGGTGCCGACATACATCTGATCCGCTACCGCAACCCGGTCTGCCGTGCGCTTTCGCTGCGCCGGTGCAGCGGGACGCTGTTGGCTGAACATCCGCAATACGCATACTGAGGCAACACGCAAAGCCATGGTTGAAATCGAAATAGACGGCGTCAAGGTCGAAGTCCAGGAAGGCAGCATGGTAATGGACGCTGCCAACAAATTGGGCACGTACATTCCGCACTTCTGCTACCACAAGAAATTGTCGATTGCGGCCAATTGCCGCATGTGCCTGGTCGAAGTTGAAAAAGCGCCGAAACCGCTGCCGGCCTGTGCCACGCCGGTTTCGGCCGGCATGATCGTGCGCTCGAAAAGCGAGAAGGCAGTCCAGGCGCAAAAAGGCGTGATGGAATTCCTGCTGATCAATCATCCACTCGATTGCCCGATCTGCGACCAGGGCGGCGAATGCCAGTTGCAGGATCTGGCGGTCGGTTACGGAAAATCATCGTCGCGCTATGCGGAAGAAAAACGCGTGGTCGTGCCGAAGGATGCCGGTCCGCTGATCTCGATGCGGGAAATGAGCCGTTGCATCCACTGCACCCGCTGCGTGCGCTTTGGCCAGGAAGTCGCCGGCGTGATGGAGTTCGGCATGCTGGGGCGTGGCGAACATGCGGAGATCACGTCCTTCGTCGGCAAGACGGTCGATTCCGAATTGTCTGGCAACATGATCGATCTGTGCCCGGTCGGTGCATTGACGTCGAAGCCGTTCCGGTACAGCGCCCGGACCTGGGAGCTGTCGCGGCGCAAGTCGGTGAGTCCGCACGACGGCATGGGGTCCAACCTGATCGTGCAGGTCAAGGGTGCGAAGGTCATGCGCGTGCTGCCGATGGAAAACGATGACGTCAACGAATGCTGGCTGTCGGACCGGGACCGTTTTTCTTACGAGGGCGTCAACAGTGCCGAGCGCCTGACCGCGCCGATGATCAAGCAGGATGGCCGCTGGCAGCAGACCGACTGGCAAAGTGCGCTGGCCTATGTCGCGCATGGCTTGCGCAACATTCAAAATGAACATGGCAAGGATGCGATTGCCGCGCTGGCGACGCCGACATCCACGTTGGAAGAACTGTCGCTGCTGCAAAAATTGATGCGCGGTCTTGGTACCGACAACGTCGATTTCCGCTTGCGTCAGACGGACGTGTCGTTGACCGGCAAGGTCGTGCCGTGGCTGGGCATGTCGATCGTCGAATTCGGCGAACTGCAACGCGCCTTTGTCATCGGCTCATTCCTGCGCAAGGATCATCCGCTGCTGGCTGCGCGTCTGCGGCAGTCCGTCAAGCGTGGCGGCAGCGTGAGCTTGTTGAATGCCTCCGACGATGATTTGCTGATGCCGATTGCAAACAAGATCATTCGTGCACCATCGCAGTGGGTCGCCGCGCTGGCCGAGGTGGCATGCGCGGTTGCCGAGGCGCGGGCAACTGCAATGCCAGCCGGTTTCGAACAAGTCAGGGCTTCGCCGGAAGCCAAGCAGACGGCGGCCAGCCTGCTGTCAGGCGAGCCGCGTGCGGTCTTGCTGGGTAATTCGGCGGTCCATCACCCGCAGGCTGCGCAGTTGCATGCGCTCGCGGAATGGATTGCCGCGCACACCGGCGCCCGTTTCGGCTACCTGACCGAAGGCGGCAACACGGTCGGCGGCCATCTGGCCAACGCGCTGCCGGCCAACGGCGGCAACGCGCAGCAATTCCTGGCGCAGCCCAAGAAAGCCTACGTGCTGCTGCACGCCGAGCCGGAATTCGATTGCGCCGATCCGCAGGCAGCAACCGCGGCAATGGCGCAAGCCGAGATGGTGGTGGTCATGTCGCCATTCCAGCACGGGGCGGAATATGCCGACGTCATGCTGCCGATTGCACCCTTCACCGAGACCGGCGGCACCTTCGTCAATTGCGAAGGCCGTGCGCAGAGTTTCAACGGTACCGTCAAGCCGCTCGGCGAGACGCGTCCGGGCTGGAAAGTCCTGCGCGTGCTGGGCAACCTGCTCGGCCTGTCGGGCTTTGAATATGAAACTGCCGAAGCGATCCGCAACGAGGTGCTCGGTGGTCCGAACACGGATGTCGACCTGCGCGGTCGTTTGAACAATCTGGCTGGCATGGCGCCGCAGACGGGGCAGCAGGTCTCAGGTGAAGTCGTGCTGGAGCGGGTGTCCGACGTGCCGATCTATTTCAGCGACGCCATCGTGCGCCGTTCGGCGCCACTGCAGCAGACCAACGACGCCCGCGCGCCGCAAGCCCGCATCTCCGCAGCACTCGCGCAGCGGATACAAGTTGCCGAAGGCGACCGCCTTCTGGTACGCCAGGGTTCCGGTAGCGCGTCGCTGCCAGTGGCAATCGATGCTGGTTTGCCGGACAACGTCGTGCGGATTGCTGCCGGCCACCGCGATACGGCAACCCTGGGCGCGATGTTCGGGCCGGTCAGCGTGGAGAAAGCGTGATGGATCATCTGTTGTTGTCGATTCACACCACCGGGCAGGGCGTGTTCGGATTTTTCTGGCCGCTGGTCTGGAACCTGGTCAAGATCATTTTGCTGGTGTTGCCGATCATGGGCTGCGTCGCTTACCTGACGTTGTGGGAGCGCAAGATGATCGGCTGGATGCACGTGCGAATCGGCCCGAACCGGGTCGGCCCGGCTGGCCTGCTGCAACCGATCGCCGATGCCTTGAAACTGCTGCTCAAGGAAATCATCATTCCGGCGAAAGCCAACAAGGCGCTGTTCGTGATCGCGCCGGTGATGACGATCATGCCGGCACTTGCCGCATGGGCAGTCATACCGTTCGGACCTGAAACCGCGCTGGCCAACATCAACGCCGGCCTGCTGTTTGCCATGGCGATCATGTCGCTGGAAGTCTACGGCGTCATCATCGCTGGCTGGGCATCGAATTCAAAGTACGCCTTTCTGGGCGCCATGCGGGCCTCGGCCCAGATGGTGTCCTATGAAATCTCGATGGGTTTCGTGCTGGTGATCGTCCTGATGGTCTCGGGCAGCCTGAACTTCACCGACATCGTCATGCATCAGACCAATGGCTACTTCAGCGGCATCGGATTGAACTTTTTGTCCTGGAACTGGCTGCCGCTGCTGCCGATGTTTTTCGTCTACGTGATCTCGGGCATTGCCGAAACCAATCGGCATCCGTTCGACGTCGTCGAAGGCGAGTCGGAGATCGTCGCCGGCCACATGGTCGAGTATTCAGGCATGTCGTTCGCGATGTTCTTCCTGGCCGAATACGCCAACATGATCCTGATTTCCGCACTGGCTTCGCTGATGTTCCTGGGCGGCTGGAATTCACCGGTTGGCGCGCAGATTCCGGTGATCGGCCTGCTGGCCTACATCCCGGGCTGGATCTGGCTCGGCATCAAGACATTTCTGGTGGTATCGATCTTCATCTGGGTGCGGGCCTCGTTTCCGCGCTACCGCTATGACCAGATCATGCGCCTGGGCTGGAAAGTGTTCATTCCACTTACCCTGGCCTATCTGGTCATCGTCGCGGCCTGGATGCAGACTTCATGGAACATCTGGAAGTGATCGCCGCCTGCGCCAACGCGCTCAGTCCTGCGCCAGGCGTACTGCCTGATCACTGCCTGTGCAATTACACAATCGAGGTTCGATGATGGAAGCAATCAAGGATTTTTTCGGCAGCCTGATGCTGCGCGAATTGTTCAAGGGCCTGGCCCTGACCGGGCGCTACATGTTCGCCCGCAAGATCACGGTGCAGTTCCCGGAAGAGAAGACGCCGATGTCGCCGCGTTTTCGGGGTCTGCACGCGTTGCGCCGCTATCCGAACGGCGAAGAGCGTTGTATCGCCTGCAAGTTGTGCGAAGCAGTCTGCCCGGCAATGGCGATCACGATCGAGTCCGAGCAGCGGGACGACGGCAGCCGCCGCACGACGCGTTACGACATCGATCTGACCAAGTGCATTTTCTGCGGATTCTGCGAAGAATCCTGCCCGGTCGATTCAATCGTCGAAACCCATGTCCTCGAATACCACGGCGAAAAACGGGGTGACCTGTACTTCACCAAGGAAATGCTGCTGGCCGTCGGCGACCGCTATGAAACCGAAATCGCTGCGGCCCGCGCTGCCGATGCACCGTATCGATGATGCAAATGATGTACCTTGCACCCTTGATCAGCTCGACCCCGACGACCCCGGCTCCACACGCTTCAAGCGTGCAGCCGTACTGACTGCCAAGCCATGGAATTCAAGACCATTCTTTTTTATGCTTTTTCGCTGATCCTGGTGATCGCCGCCACGCGCGTCATCACCGATCGCAATCCGGTGCATGCGGCACTGTTCCTGGTGCTGTCGTTCTTTTCGGCGGCCGGCATCTGGATGCTCCTGAAGGCCGAGTTTCTCTCGATCGTGCTGGTGCTGGTGTATGTCGGCGCAGTGATGGTGCTGTTCCTGTTCGTGGTGATGATGCTGGACATCAATATCGACAAGATGCGGGAAGGTTTCTGGACATATCTTCCTTTTGCAGCGGTGATCGGCGTGTTGATCGTGCTGGAAATGTCGGCGGTGCTGCTGAACGGCTTCAAGCTCGACGCCAGCGTGCCGGCGGCCTCGGCCAATCTTGGTAACACGAAGGAGCTGGGCAAGCTGATCTACACCCAGTATGTCTATGCTTTTGAAATTGCTGCGTCGATCCTGCTGGTGGCCATCGTTGCTGCAGTCGCGCTGACGATGCGAAAGCGCAAGGACAGCAAATATTTCTCGCCGTCGGCCGCCGTCAAGGTCAAGGCAGCCGACCGGATCCGGATCGTCAGCATGCAGCCGAGCGCCCGTCACGATGCCCCTGCGGCGATGGGCAACGAGCCAGCCGGCATTTCGCCTGCCACGGCCGTGGTCCAGGCCATCGGCCCCGCACCACAATCCAAACAAGCCAAATAATAAGAACAGGAATCGACGTGGCTCTTACCCTTGCACATTACCTGGTCCTCGGGGCAATCCTGTTTGCGATTTCGATCGTCGGGATTTTCCTGAACCGCAAGAACATCATCGTCCTGCTGATGGCCATCGAATTGATGCTGCTGGCAGTGAACATGAACTTCATCGCGTTTTCGTATTACCTGGGCGACGCTGCCGGGCAGATTTTCGTGTTCTTCATCCTGACGGTGGCGGCTGCCGAGTCGGCCATCGGGCTGGCGATTCTGGTGGTGCTGTTTCGTAACCTGGACACGATCAATGTCGAGGACCTCGATAGCCTGAAGGGTTGACCGCGCACGGCCTGGAACCGGCAACAGCGGGAAAAGGTCGCTCGATCGCAGCAAAGGTCGGCGGTCGCAGGGAGCAGTACAAGCAGTGCGCAGGTGGTACACGGCACGATCAGGTTGGTGCCACCGCGGCGTTGGATTCATTTAAAAATAAAGACAAGGTTTCATCATGACGGGGCAACTCAATCCAAGCCTGTTGCTGGCGGTACCGATGGCGCCGCTGGCAGGCGCGGCGATCGCCGGTCTGCTCGGCACGCAGTTTTTCGGCAATCTGGTCGGCCGCAAGATTTCCCATACCGTCACGATCCTCGGCGTGCTGGTGGCATTCCTGATTTCCTTGTCGACCCTGATGGCGGTCATCGACGGCGCTTCCTACAGCGGCACGCTGTACACCTGGATGACAGTCGGTGGCATGAAGCTCGAAGTCGGCTTCCTGGTCGACAGCCTGACCGCGATGATGATGTGCGT